>CAYOZO010000048.1:0-22873 GCA_964408405.1 uncultured Turneriella sp. | reverse complement strand
AGACGCAGGGGCGGAAAAAGGCAGTGTTTCTGGGTTTTTTCAACAGGCTGCTAGTAGCCGCATTCTCTTTGCCAATAGAACACTGCCGACGGATCGCAAAATTCGTAAGCGTGCCTTCATTTCCGTTATGAAATCTCTTTTTCGACGGTGAGCCTTACGCCGAAGCGACCATGCGAGAAAATGCACAGAAATACGACCGGGGGATACCGCAATCGCCTGCGTCGCTGGCTTCCGAGATTGGATTTACCAGTCTTGACCCCTTATGGTATTTCGCTGGGGCCTGCGATATACTATCAATTGAAGCCAAGAGCCGGATTGCGTCACGCCCGCTCTGTTTTCTGCCAGAACGTGCGCTCATTGCATATGCTTCGATGCTATGTGTCGATGCCAATTTAGCAGATTCTCTGGGGGCTATCGAGCGAAATCGAAACGATCCACGATCGATGATAAGAGAAGAGTATAAAGCAAAGCTACGCGCCGGTATTGAGCGCACCTTTCTCGAAGGTATGCGGCAACGTCTGGCGGGGCTTCTTCTTCGCTTTGGATTATTTGACTCCACGTTCAAGTCAGTTTCTGCATATCTTAAGGCGGCCGGCCTACAGTACGCGGCCAATTTCCCGTTTGATTGGTGGATTTCAGTTCACCAGGAGGTCTTTCAGGCAATAGGCGATAAAAGGCTGGCTATGGGAAGCTATGCCCGCGACGCATTCGTCAATTTCTTGTGCATGCTTGAAGGTAGCCAAAGAACCAAAGCAGTATCCCGACCAGAGATTGTACCAAGCGCGAGAGACCTGCGGCAATCTGAATTTTCGCGCCGTCTGGAAGCAATCAGTGGTATGGATCGCCTCGAGGATATCTCTGACGTTTTTGATGAGAACTTATTGACCATAGTGCGAACGCGTCCACGCACTTACTGCCTGGATTCAGAGATTGTCGCAATATTGGTTTCTTATCATGCCATGCATCGGGCGATGCAAAAGCTAATGCGCGAACTTTTCTCTTCCTTAACCTTACTCGAAAACCAAGAGGATGTATCTCGCGCAGCATCGCCGATTACCCCCGGCAGCTTCAAGATTGATCAATATCGTTGAATCGATGTATGAACGATTCGTGTCTGCGCTGCACCAGAGTGAAGCATTAAAGACCCGCTGCTTTTCAGACCCGGGGCAATACGCGGTACTGGCTTCAGAGCTGCTCAGGCGCCGAGTTCCATTCGAATCAATTTCGCAAATGTATCTGCAGATTTTTGAGCGAATGATTCTTAGCGGAGTGAGAAGGGAACGAATCGAATCAGCAAATTGGTTGCGTAATCGACCTGGGATAGACCAGGCAGCACATTTAGCATGGCAGAATTTTGTAATGGGGTTGTCGTGACAATGGCGCAGTCTTTCTTTTAGAATTGCGCTTGGCTTTCCGTTACCGGTGGTGACCATTCGGGACTGCCCTAAGGGTATGTATTGCGGCTCTAGCATGAATTTTTAGAAATGACCTCAGGAAGCGCGAACAGAAAATGAAAGAATGAGGGAAATTGACTTCAAGGTGGCGGCCTTAGGCAAATCATATGGCTACGACGGTGGTTCACCGGGTAGTGCAGGTTCTCCTTCCATATGGCTATTTGGCCTAGAACCTGGTAGCCCGGTTGCTCCTCAGGCTGACGAAGATCAGGTCGCAGAGTATTCCGTGGCTACGCAGCTAAGATGGCCATATAATGTCGCTGCCTTCAAGCTATTGACAGCCATTGCCGGAGAAGAGTTAGAGAAATTTGAAATCTTTGCACATGAGCGAAGAATTTTCGAGCAGGATTCACCGGGGTATTTCAAAGGAAATCTTTTCCCGTATCCCTGCTATTCGCTAGAAACTTGGAGCGAAGATGCACGACGTGTTACCGGATTTTCGAGCAAAAATGAATACAAAAAATGGTGTCGTGAACATCGGTACGCAGTAATTCGCGATTGGCTTGCTGAATGCAAGCCAAGGATTTTTATCGGTGTTGGTATTTCGCACAGAAAGGATTTTGCTTCGGTTGTCTTAGGGCCAGGAAAGGAGCTCGTCAGAACCGTACTTCATATCGATGAGAAGGATTGCCCTGTTTACTATGGCTGCCAACAAGATCGTTTTGTCTTTGTCGTCCCGCATTTCACCAATCGGTTCAGGCGGCCTAGTGATAATGTACTCAGGGCAGTGGGCAGCTTTATCAGCAAATCATCTAAATGAGACAGAAAAAGCAGTTGGCAGCTGGCTTCCATTCCTTCTCTACTCATCCGTCCTTGGTTTTCGCCTTGTGCGAGCTAAGCGACTCCAATTCACACCGAAATATCTCATGACAGCCCGGCTGCATAGCCTCCAAGCGAACTGCCCCCATTCGCTCCATGTAATCAAATATTGAATCCAGACGCATTAGCGGCAATCTTGCGCTGACGCTATTCTGAAAGCGACGGGGAGCCTTGTACAAAAGTCCGGCGATAACTTGTCGGTCCGATGCCTGCAGGGCAACTTGGCGGTAATGATGATGTGTGATTAAATATCTTCGCATCGTCTCTTTGACCAGCGCGGTGGGTTTCTCGGACGAGTATAACGCGTTGAATTCCAGTCGAGCACTCTTAGTTTCGGGCTCAAGCAAATCCGCCAGTTTGTGTTCTACTGCCGCGCGGGCCTTTGGTGGCACATAAGCAATGAGGTGATTGGCCATTCGTCGGGGGTTTTCACCGCTTTGAATATCTTTCAGTGCCTGGATTTCAATAGCCCTTATTATTCGATCGATACCGCTCAGATTATCGGCCCGGGTCCAGGCCTTCATTTTTTCGATCAGCTTTTTAGGCTCAGTACTGTCGCACATATCCCGCAGATGGTGTGAGATAAAAAGATCTTCTTCGCGCATCGCCTCCTCTTCGAGTACCAATATGCCGCGTTGACGAGATTGATCGGCGTACGCGATCAGTTTTGCCATTTTATTGGCCAGTAGGGCTTCTGCCTTAGAGTCGAGCTGCAGGTACTGGTAATCCTTTGCCTTTAGTTTCATTGCTTATCCTGCCGATTATCACGCCTATATCGCCTCACAGCCTGCTTGAGCAGGGTTTTCAGGTCATCAGATGTCTTCTTTTTCATGATGTTGCACACGCGATGCAGGTCTTTGGTAATATAATGGATTGCTGCAAAACCATTACCCGAGTTCAATGAATCGTCGTTGAGCGGCGGCGATGGTTGAATCAGGTGTTGCATGAGTTCTTTGATAACTGCCCTTTGAGCGAATTGGAATGCCCGAAAGTGCGGAAAGCACCTGATTCGGAACTGATACGCCCGCACATTCATTTGGTAGCCCATGCGGTCAATGTCTTGCTTTTCGTTATCCGACGCACCCAAGGCATAGAGTGAATAGAGGTAGAAGCCAAGCTCCCATGGGTCGGTTATTGAGCGGTATAGAGGAAAATACGCGAGCAGTGGTAGTCTCGCTTGAATCTGTGGATATTCGACCGCATCAAGCGTGAGATTCAAATGCTTGTTCGGTCTACCATCGGACGCGAAGAGCGCACGCCAATGGATTAATTCGTCCAAATGGTCGAGCCAGACATGCTTCGCAGGAATAGATCGTTTATGTCTTATGCTCAGCAGGTAGCGTGCATCGAGCACGGCCGAACGGGCGGCAGGGTATTGGTGTAGATCTCTCCAGAAGCCCCTGTTGTCGATGAGCCTTTCGGGGAGAATGATATCAATGGGTTGGCCCCAGACACCTGCGAAAGAGACACAGTGTACTCGTAAGGGGTCACCAGATTTCATTATTGCCCAGCTTCCTCTCGATATATTCGCACGCCTGGTTGTAAACATTGCGAGGTCCAAAGACCTGAACTAATCTGCCTTGTGAGTTCAGCTCAATTGTGGCGTGGCAGCCACTGAGCTCGAAATGGAACAGGAAAGACATGCCGCTCACCGCCCGCTCGGCATAGTATTTGACGCAATGCCGCATGACTGTACTTTCCGCAATAATTTCACCTACTGTAGAGAGAAACCGCAGGCCTGTCATGGGGATATTAAACTGGGGAGTCGCAACGCTGATTCCCGGATCAGGCAATCCATCCGGATTTTCCCCTGAATCTACAGTCAGGAGCCCAATATTTTCGTCGAGCCTATGCCAACGCGTAACGCGCTTAACGAGTGAGACAAGGTTACCAGCTTCTCTCCCGCGATAGTCGGCCAAATAGCAAAAAAAAATCCTAAGCTGAAATCTGTAACTTATTGTAGATTGGCTGCTTTTAGAAAAGTAACTCGATGAGCGGCCGGTTAATCTGCAATAAAGGTCCAGCGCCTCTTCGTATTCGGCAGCAGACGCACGTTGAAAAATCCTGCTAAAGAACTTCGATTTTAGGTACTGCTGACATATGTCGCTGTGGTTATCGGGTAGTAATCTGGGTGCTGTTTCATCCTTAAGAATATCAATATCACGTGCAAATGCATCTATGGCTATGAGGTAGAATTCCAGCGCAACCTGATCGATAATCGCCCGTTCGAGTTTGACGTACGGCAAATTGGGAATCAGGTCGTTTAACAGACTATTCTGCACAGAATCAAGGGTCTTGTTTAGGTTTGAGTAGGATTTCCCCTTGTAAGAAAACAGGTCCCGCCAGCGGAGTAAATCCCCTGTGAAATCAAGGTAGGCTCTCTCTTCTGATATTCGTCGCCCATATTTCAGCGAAAGCAACTGGGGTGCAAACAATACTGCACTGACGGCAGCAGGGTAACGCGCGAGATCTCGCATGAAATGGGGATTTTCGGTCAGGGTAGTAGGCAGATAAATTATCGCTGGTCTCTCGTTTGAGTCCTTTAGCTCGATAGCCTGTACGGTGTAAGCAGCCGTTCGTAAAATGGAGGCGAAATGCCTGCGAGTGGTGATCGTCCGCATTGAGGCAGGAGTATGCTTTTGGCGGTTCATGCTCGTCAAAGAACTGGCAGCTGGAAATCTGCCGTCGGATATACTTGTGTCATCATTCATTTGGCTGCCTCCAGGAAACCTTCAGAGAAAAGCAGCTGGATCTGCATTTCGCCGATCACATCTTTAATTTCTCCAAAATACCGTCTGAAAGAGCGCTCGGAAGGTACGTTTTTGAATTCATCTGAACTACGTTCTTGTGGTACACCCAGCTGTGATTTGTTGGCAGTATTCGCAAGAGCCAACCTTACAGAATTTAAGAAATGCTTCAGGGCAGATTCTTCGTCGTTGGGTTCATTCTCACCATAGATGAGCTGGGTTGCCACGGAGTCAAATTTCAGCATTGAGAAAAAATTAGAGGGTGGCTGTTTGATCACTAGATAAACGCCCGAATGACCGAACTCGAACAGCCGGCTCTCGTTATCGAGGTCCGTAATTATTGAGCTAGTCGGCAATGTTTCTCCATCTCCGTCTATTTCCCAGGTATACCGAATCGCGTATGGCGAGCTCGCCAAATTCTCGACAGCATAGAGAAGTCTTTCCGTAAACCCCTCCGTGCCGGCGCCTAGTGCCCCTCCTGGCACAGGTACGAGACTGCACATTTGCCACAGGTGTTTCCGCTGGAATTTCCACGTTTCGATTGTATCATCAAGGGTCGTTGACATCCCCATATCCGAATCAAGCTCAAGATCTTCTAAAAGGTCTTCGTAGCTGCTGTCCTCAGCTCGATGGCTGTCGGTTGAAATCAATGAATCTGGCAAATCTTGTCTTTCGCTTTGTTCGATTCTGATTAGGGCGTGGTACAAAAGATCAGTACGGCGGTTTGAAACGTGCAAAGCCTTCGCCGCTTCTGGATGTCGGGTGGTGTACTCGCGCACAGCGCTGGCGAACATCAAAATCACCTGATAATCTCTTGCCAAAGTGCTGATCGAGGTTCGAATCGCGAAGGTGATATTGTGTTTGTGAAAGGCAAGCTTGGCAATGGTTCGCCATAAGCTGCCTTGATCTTTGATGATCCGTTGTCGCATGTCCAGAAGTATCTCATAAGCATCTGGCCTCTTGAAAAACTGTCGTCGATGTAGAACATAGAATGGTCCCCGCTGGATTTTAAACCGCGCGTCGGATAACTCGAGCCCAACACGGCCACCGACCTGATCGTTTGCTATCTGTTCGTCAGTCAACGCTAGCATAGGAGCGTATTGCTTTAGTATTGTATTTAGATGCAATAGAAGAAACTCTCTGAGCCGGGCATCGCGAACAAGTCGGCGACCGAATTTGCAATACCGAATGATGGCGCGTTCAGTTGCTCCAACCTCAATCATGAACAACTCCGCTATGACGAGGGGCGAATCCATCAAGAGAGGGAAAAAATATTGAGTTTGCTGTAGATATCTGACCGCAGTCATTCCATATGTATATCATATTTCTATACTTACAAAATAGAGTCGCTAATTCTGCGACGATTATCTGTCGCTTTGAGCATGTTTTCGCGCTTCGCCTGGTCCGTTGAATACCATCTTGATTTTGAGAATGCCTGTGAATAAGGCGGCTGTTAATACCAGATTGATATTCACGCATACCAAACCCGCATCATGTACCGGGTGCCATTCTCGGACACGCGCCGCAGATAATACGGCGCCAGGATAAATTCAGTGTTGAGTTCGGAGGCTGATATTTTCGTAATCTCGATGGGTCTGTCTTCGATAGCTGTGCCAGGTTCTGCGGTCTGGCTTGCGTAACGTTTGAGAGCATAGAGGCCGCGAATGAACTGCAGTGCTGTAGCATGTGACGAAGTACTTGATGCGCCGATGGGTGATATTGTCATAATGACCGCAGTATCGCGAATCTGACAGAAAAATGGCGACAGACATTTGTCTTTTTCATGATTCTAACGCAGATACTCCGCTGTCAGGCAGTGTAGCGAGCCGCCAAAATGCGTGAGAAGCGCAAACTTGTCTTGCGGCACCGGCACCGCGTTCAGTCCGAACTCCGCCAGGGTCTTGGGCAGCCGACGATCTTCGGGTAAGCCAAATGAAGGAAAAAGTACCGTGTCGGTGTGGCGAATCCAGTTGAGGCGGTTGCCGTACACAGAAGGAAAGCGCTCCCCATAAATTTCGAGCGGAGGTTCGGAATTCACCTGGATGATTTCGAATTGCGTTCTGAGACTCGCTTGTACCTCGTCAAACCAGCGACGCCAGACAGCTGGCATGCCTGGGTAGTAGTTGAGGGCAACGACATTGGGAGTGATAAATCTTACGCCGGCGTCGATGTGGCCGGTGATATCTCCCGGTTCTTCTGGTAATAGAATTAGATTGCGTACAAGAATAATTTCTGAAAGTCTGGCAGTGAACTGCTCGTCTGTCAGGGCGTTGTCGGCAAGTACCCGGGTGGTCATTACGATATCGCCGAGACCGTTGTGGACGAGGTTACCACCTTCGATAACCAGCTCAGAGCCAAAGGCGTGAGGAGTCAGGCGTTGCTGAACCTCGAGGACGGCGTGGGCTGCGAGCCGTGGACCATAGGCGGGCGAATAGGCGAATGCGATATGACCTCTCTCCCCGGTTTCACTGTCGCTAACCGGTAGGGGGTGGTAGTCCCGCAGCCAGATCGCGGTATTTTCCGGCAGGCCAATACTAGCCTGCCGGGAAGGTATAATATCAAGGTCAATATGTTGAGCCAGAAATGCCGCGAGCTGTTGCAGGCTCTGCTTGATAGCAGGATGAATGCGCCGCGGAATTACCATGCGGTGCCGAATGTCGGCAGACCATTCGGGAACAAGACTTCGCATCAATGTAGCCCGTGCCTTTAGATGGGCGTTATATTGGGACACCGATCAATCGCCGTCGCAATCAGACCCTCAGCGATTTGTGCCTTGTACTTTTGCTGAGCCATATTGATTGTTTCAGGGAATTCCAGATAAACACGCAGTTCACCCCATTTTTCCTTTATATTCAGGAGAAACGGTGCATCCTCCGGAACCATCGTCATTGCCAGTCGCTCGAGTTTGGCGCAGAGAAGGTACACACTGCGAAACCATTGAGCGGGTATGGAGACTCCAAAATTTGCCAGAGAATGGGTCATTGGTTGACCAGCCGCGACTGCACGGTGGGCTTGACGCATGATCTGCGGAAACCTCGCGATGAAGAATTCCAAGGTCTCCCGGGCGGTGGTGGAGCCGCTGTGCATCGCCCGATGCCTACGCAGCTCGCTCGCGAGTTGTGTTCTGTCCATGGATGGAACATAGCATTTCCTGAGAAAAAAGCGCGACTGTGCCATGTCGTTGGAGGGGGTGCGGCTGGATCGGCTCTTACCCGGGGCCTGAATGGCTGTAAAGATTTCTTGCCGGGCGAAATGCTACCTAAGATTTAGTTCGCATGAATAATCGCTTACTTTCGCTATTCTGCCTGAAAGAACTGGAGCAGAATCAGAATGGCCTTACCACCGATGAAATGATTGCGCGCACCGGCAATGCCGGTTTCGTGCCTCTGATTCCCAAAACATTTCAGCGTGAACTGCATATTTACAGAGAATACGGAATTGAAATACGAAATAGCCGGAGACGTCATATCCTGCATCTCGACGAGAAATCGCTTAAGGGCTTTATGAAATTTTTGCACGATTTCAGCAAAGATGAGGATCATGCTCATATTTTTTACGGTGACATTGACTCGGTGCGCGGCCTCAATTATTTTTCTAGCCAGCACCCGGTTATTTCGCATTTTTATAGCATCATTATGGCGATTATTGAAGGTCGCTACCTGGATTTTACCTACACACCCCAGAGTGACCTGACTCGACTGCGTATGCTGCAGCGCAGCAAACATGAGGCAACGAACCCGAGGGTGATTCCGGTACATATGCTGCCGCATCACATTGTGACCGGCGGAAATTCCTTTCTGGTGCTGGGGGAGTATTTTGAGAAAAAGGGCTTCTATAAAAGCCTCTTTAAAGCTCCTGTGCAGCGGCATTACGAAATGCGCGGTATTTCAGGACTAAAGCTGGGTGAAAAGGGCGAAAAGCAGCTGACCATTAACGCGCAGGAAACCTACCGTAATTCAATCCATGTCTGGGCGGGGGGCCGCGAGTACGAGGTTGAGCTTGAAGAATTCTGGTACGAAGGCGGAAAACCGCGCCGCAAGAAGCGCAAGGTCAACGGCGAAGACGAGGTCTTAAGCCTGTCTGCTGGTAGCCTCGGCCGCATAAGAATCGTCAATCCTCCCGAAGAATTGCGCACCCGGGCGAAGCAGATTGGCTTACCGGAAGATTTGGTCTTTCGGTTCGACGACTGACGCCCTTTGGACGTCAGCTTTTTGGGGCCGACGGCAGAACGGCGTCAGCTTGCTGTCGCGGATTTCGTGCGTTCTGTGCTAAATTGCGCGCATGACACGAAAACCACGCCGCCGTAAGAGCCCCTCGACGATCGCTGAACCGACCCGCCTCAAGTTTCGCAATACCTATTTGCATTTGGTTAATAATCTCAGGCGAAACTTCCATGGTGAACATTTGGGCAATTGTCTCGAACTGGTACTCAGCCTGCTTACGACGGATGAACTCCGCAAACTGCAGGATTTGCTTTCCAAGAAACCGCGCTCCATTAAGTCAGCCATGTTGACCCGGCCCGCCGGCCAGGCCCCAAACCTGGCGGACGTACTGGTTGCAAAGGTGACCGACCAGGGGCTCAGAACCAATGATTTACGCGCAAACGCTGTGGCCTACGTGCTGGATTGGGTTGGGGCCGCATCTGTCGTGCCCGACGGTGCGGAGAGCTCTCCCTTTATTAGAGTGCTCAGCGAAAAACTCAGGTTGAGCGATCATGATCAGGCAATACTCTATTTTCAAGCGATCGTGCAATCTACCTCGCTCTTGCACTGGATGGTGATAGAATCGCACTCGGTTTCAGATTACCTGCGACTTTTTTCTGCCATGACGGATATCCCGGAACCGGTCGTACGGGTGGTGCTGCTGCCGGGGTCCCTGCTCATGCGCACGAATCTTATTCAGGAAGGTTCTGACCGTTTTGAGCTGCCCGAAGACGGCGCTCGTGCGGTCAGGGGTGAGATGAGTTTCGATGAATACCAGCTGGCAAACTTTATGCCTGATGAAAATTCTGTCTACGACCTTGCGAGTTTTGACCTGGAAAACGGCCAGACAGATCTTATGGTTAGGCTACTGCAATCGGTCGAAAACTGCCAGATGCTCTTCTACGGCAAACCTGGTGCTGGAAAAACCGAACTGGCTCGCTCGCTAGTACAAGCGGCCGGCTTAAAACCATTGCTAGTGCCGCCCCGCATCGAGGGAAGCCACCAGAGCCGCTTTAACCGCGTTAATTATGCGAGTTACTTTGCTGCCGACAGCGTACTCATTGTCGACGAGGCCGATAATATACTGAATACCGAAAGTTATTTTTTTGCTAGCAAGAGTAATGCGACTCCATCTAAATCGCTGCTGAATACGTTTCTCGACCAGGCGAGAGCGCGCATCATTTGGATCGTCAACGATTATGATGAGATTCACGAATCAGCGCTGCGCCGCTTTCACTACAAGCTGCGCTTCGAAAAACTTTCGCAGCGTCAGCGGGAGAACGCCACGCAGCTGATTTTGACGAAACACAACCTCGCTCAGCTTGCTGCAGAGAGCTACCTGCAGGAGGCCACAAAAGATGAACACATAACTCCCGGTATTCTCGACAAGGTAGTACAGACATACAGGGTGCTTTCAGAGCGTGACCCGTCTGCAAATCCCCGCGAAATAATTCCGCAACTGCTCTCAAGCCATAGGCCCGAAAAGAATGATGCCTCGCAGTTTTCTGAACGCGACGAAAAATATGACCTTGGTGTTCTGAATACCTCGGGGTCGCCCGACAATATTCTGCAGACCGTGAAGGGGTTCTATGCGCACGAAGTGCGGCGGGGTGGAGGAATCAATTTTCTGCTGCATGGCCTGCCGGGAACCGGCAAGACCGAATTCGTCAAGCATGTGGCCCGCGAGTGTGGACGTGACGTGCTGTTTCGCCGGGGCAGTGACCTGCTGGGGCCGTTTCTCGGACAGACCGAACAGCTGATCGCGAAATCGTTTCGGGACGCCGAACGTAACGGCCAGATACTGCTGGTTGATGAAGCCGATACGTTCTTTCTACCACGAGAGAGCGCACAGCGCAGCTGGGAGGTCTCGCACACCAACGAGTTCTTGAACCAGATGGAGAACCACCGCACGCTGCTGTTCTGTTGCACCAACCTGATCGACCGTCTCGACAGCGCGTCGATGCGGCGGTTCCATTTTAAGATGGAGTTTCGCCCGCTCGCCGCTGAACAGCGCACCCGCTTCTTTTTGCGCTACTTTGCCGACCTGTTACGCGACGAACCGGAACCCCGGGAGCTCGAGCAGAAGCTGACGCCGCTCAAAAACCTGACCCCGGGAGATTTTAGAGCGATTCGGCAGCGTTATAGCTATAGCCCGGCAAAGTCACTTGCCTGGTACGACCTGTTGCGCGAACTCGAGGCCGAGGTGAGTTACAAGCCGTCGGGCAAGGTGAGGCCGATTGGGTTTTAGAGGATATATCTACATTTAAAGAATCCGACAGCATAGTGTCGTCCCGTCGTTGCGTTATTCATGTAGAATCATCACATGCATGAGAATAAAATCACGGCCCGCGATTTGGTAGCGGTGGTCGACAAAGCAAGGGATCGCCTGTCGCTGCTGAAAACGAAGCATCCTAAACTGGATGCGTACCTGGTTTTCTCGTCGTCGCTGGGGCAGGCTGATATCAATCTCGGAACGAGGCAGCTGCTAAAGGAATTCCCCTTGATGTTTCCCGATGCACACGAGAAAGAGGAGATTGAGCGCGAGGTCACCCGCATGAACGAACAGGAGAAACTTAAAGATTTGCAGCGAAAACTCAATGATAAACTTGTGCCTATGCTGGAGCGGCTGCAAGTCGACGGGGCAACACAGGTTGAGCTCCGCTTTGGTCAGCTGCATTACGAAACTGTGTGGGCGTTGCAGTCAGATGAGCTGGTTGACCGCAAACTAACTCCGCAGACGCGCAGCTCTATTCGCATAGTACTGGGCACAGTGGCGTCATTCCTGGAGATATGACATGTCATTGAGTGACAGACACCGCATTACCGGCGGCCTGATCGGAGTCGCCGTCGCTGATGCCCTGGGCGTGCCGGTTGAGTTCTCCAGTCGGGGTGAGCTCGACGATGCGCCTGTCACTGGTTATCGCGTGTTTGGTTCGCACAACCAGCCTGCGGGTACCTGGAGCGATGATACCTCGCTGACCCTCTGCCTCGCCGAAGCCCTCATCGAGGGGGCTGAATACCAGCGCATCGCCGAAAAATTTGTGGCCTGGTACGAAAAGGGCTTATGGACAGCGCATGGTAAAGTCTTCGATATTGGGATAACCACCCTGCAGGCAATCAGGAACCTCAAGGAGCCCGGTGCCCCCGAACACGCGGGGCCGATAGAAGAATCGGCCAATGGCAATGGTTCGCTAATGCGTATTTTGCCTGTGGCGATATACACGGCCAAGATGGAACTCGAAGAGCGTCGTCGTTGGGCGTTAGAAATCTCAGGCTTCACGCACGGGCATCCGCGTGCTAAGATGGCCTGCTGGTTCTATTGTGAAATTGCGCGCAATATTCTGAATGGTATGGCTGCCGCTGCTGCAATCGACACCGCGCGAGCGATCGTGGAAGCCTGGCAAAGCGCGCAGGGTGGAAATTCTCAGTGGTCGCACTTTGCCCGGTGCTCGTCGGGCATTCGCTATCTGCGACGGGACGAAATTCGCAGCAGCGGTTATGTGATCGATACGCTCGAAGCGGCGCTGTGGTGCTTGCTACAGGCCGAGACTTTTGCTGAAAGCGTGCTGCTCGCAGTAAATCTGGGTAGTGACACAGATACCGCGGCTGCGGTTACGGGCGGCCTGGCGGGGTGTCTCTATGGTATCGAGGGAATACCGGCTGAGTGGCGGGAAGGGCTGGTGAGGTATGGGGATGTATTAGCGTTAGCGGAGAAGTTTGCCGCGATTTGCGGCTAATCAGAGGCGAAATAACGACACCCAACTGTCGCCTATTGGTGGCAGGGTGTGCTATACTGCGACATGCTTACATCGCAGTACAAGCTCCAGATACCCTCGGTTTTCCCTTATACTGACCGTTTTCGCACGTTCTACCGCGAAGAGATGTCGCCGCCGCAGCGGGCTGGCTTTTCGCAGAGCCCGCAGAAGCCGCGGCTGTTTATGGAGCGGGGCGAGGCGCTCGGCTTCTCCGATTTGCTCGAAGTCGATCGCGGCTGTCAGCCTTTTCGTGAAAGCGATTTCTACCGAGCGCACACCCGTGAGTACGTCGATGCATTCTTTGCCGGGCGGCAGCCGCTGGCTGAGTCGAATGGACTCAATTGGAGTTCAGAGTTTGCCGATTCGGTGCGTTACACGAATTCGAGTTTATACCATGCCATACGCGCTGCGGTGCAAAACCCAAAGCAACCGACGTTTTCGCCGACCAGCGGGTTTCACCATGCGACACCGACGGCGGGTGGTGGCTTCTGCACGTTCAGCGGGCAGGTGATTGCTTCGCTCAAGCTCTATGAGCAGGCCGGCCGCGTCGGTGCGTACGTCGATCTCGACGGGCATTTCGGCAACTCGATTGAAGACAGCAGAACGTTCTGCAAGACTCTCGACCAGGCCGTGCCCCGCGAGTACCATATAAATCCCACTGGTACTCACCGCGAATACATTGCCGATCTCGGTGAAAAGCTGCAGGTGCTTTTGCAAGGGCTGCTCGCGAAAAAAGTGCACTATGTGGTGCTCTGCCACGGCGCCGATTCGCATGAGTGGGATGACCTCGGTGGCCAGCTCACGACTACCGAGTGGTTGGTGGCGGCGAACCTCGTCTACGGTATGCTGAGTATCGCCGCCGAAGGCATCGGGCCGGTGCCTTTTACCCTCGCGCTCTTTGGTGGTTACCGCGCCGATCACTACGAGTCGGTACTCGACCTGCACTGGGCGAGCGTGCAGCTCGCGTTACAGACACTCGGCGGCCGCATGAGCGACTTTTGGCCGCAGGTGAAGCCGCCCGCGAAGGCCGATGCCCGGCACGCATCATGAGCAGGGGCAGCATGAATCACAAGACTCTCACCGAACGCATGCAATCTCTACGACCGTGGCTCAGGAAAGACGACTGGGCTGCAATGACTTATATGCTGATTCCCCACGTGCTCAAAGAGGCAGAGCAGTTGCGGATTGATCTCGTTTCTGCGCCGGGCGCCGAGACCAAGACTGAACGGCAGCGCCTGCTGCGAGAACTTAGGAGATTAATGCTCGAACGAGCTGAGCGGGTCGCGGCTGCGAGAAAAAAACGACAGTTTCCTGTCGCGTAATTCTTACCTTTTTGTGCATATATATAGCATGATAGACTCAGAAAAATACCTCGATGTCTTGAAGGTTCTTGAATTGTCCGCCGAAGGTGGTGGTGAAACGCTGTACCGGCTGCTACCGTATGGCGCGACACAATTTGTCTGGCGCACCTATGGCAACAGCATCGGCGAAGGTGAAGCAGGTGAAGAAACCTGGGAGGATTTCTCGAACGAATACGAAACCCTGACAGAATATCTCATCGACCGCAATTCAATGCTCGCAGCTCTCTACCCGCTGCATGTGGATGCGGCTTTTAGGAGTGAAATTTTTGTGGGTTTTTTCAACAGCGTGCGCAACGCCCGCAGCATTTCCCCAACCTGGCTTTTTGGCGAAACGAGCCTGTTCGGTAACTGGCCGCAGTGGCAGAAACTGTTACAGCTGAGCGAGAGCTACGACAAGATTGAAATCTATTCCACATTCAGGCAAAACCCCATTGAGCTTCTGCAGCTCGACCCGAGCACGGTCAACAGCGCACAACATCTGCTGAACGTTGTCTATAACGCACTGTTGGTCGGCGTCGTGCCTTCGCACAGCTATGGCCGCCGCTGGAAGCTCTATGATCTTGTGAAATGCGGCGAGCTCAATTTGCCGCACGACGACCGCGACGACTCCCTGCGCCAGCTGGGTATTACGGGCGGGGGAAAATGGGTCGTGTATGAGGTTCAATGATGGGGACACATCGCCGGAAAAACGACACCTAACTGTCGCCGTTTTCTGACCTTTCATGACAGAATACATTCTGCAATCGCCCCTTCGATTGCAGAAAAGACGCTTTTGATTGAGATCGGGGTAATTCCTGGAGGTAATTATGAACGAAATTCAAGCACTGTTGGTCTCCTTAATTTTTCTCGTCGCCGGTATTGGTGTTCTGGTGGTCTACCGTACCCGCTCACGAGAAAACAACGACCTTTTGGTAGATGTTCGGGCCTTACGGCAGCAAATCGACGGAATCTCGTCAGCTATGCGCGATGAGCTGAAAAATAATCGCGAAGAACTTGCCAACGGAAACAGGGCAAATCGGTCTGAAATGACCCGCAGCGCTGAAGCCATTGAAGAACGGCTTGAAAAAATTCGCAGTACCGTCAAAGAGCGGCTGGAAAAACTACAATCCGGCAATGAAAATAAGCTCGAAGAGATGCGCAAGACGGTCGATGAAAAGCTGCAGTCGACTCTCGAGCGCAGGCTCAATGATTCGTTCAGGCTGGTGAGCGAGCGTCTCGAGCAGGTTCACAAGGGTTTGGGTGATATGCAGACGCTGGCGACAGGTGTGGGCGATCTGAAGCGGGTCTTGAGTAACGTGAAGACACGGGGTATTCTCGGAGAAATTCAGCTCGGCAGTCTGCTTGAAAGCGTGCTGTCACCCGAGCAGTTTGAGCGTAACGTGGTGACTAAACCGGGTTCTCGCGAGAACGTCGAATTTGCGATAAAACTTCCGGGGCGCGACGGTGTGGATCAGGTGTACCTGCCAATCGACTCGAAGTTTCCCGCAGAGCTCTACGAGCGGCTGGTGCAATGTTATGAGAAGGGTGACGTGGCACAGATCGACGCAGCTGCGAAAGAGCTGACGAACGAAATCAAGAAGCAGGCGAAGTCGATTCGCGAAAAGTACATTCAGACGCCGCAAACCACGGATTTTGGCATTCTATTTCTGCCGTTCGAGGGGCTCTACGCTGAAGTGGTACGCCAGCCGCAGCTGGTCGAGAGTCTGCAGCGCGAGCAGAAGATTATCGTGGCCGGGCCGACCACCCTCGGTGCGCTGTTGAACAGTCTGCAGATGGGCTTTCGTACGCTCGCGATCGAAAAGCGTTCAAGCGAGATCTGGCTTATTCTTGCCGAGGTTAAAAAAGAATTCGAAAAATTTGGTGCCGTGCTTGAGAAAGCCAAGGAAAAAATTGCCGGAGCAGGTAAGGATCTGGATGAACTGGTAGGCGCACGCACCAAAAAGATTCAGAAGCAGTTCAAGAACCTCGAGTCACTGCCAGTACCCGAGAAGGGCAGCGTCGCGCTGCCGGTGGGATTAGATGACGAGGAGTAGGGGGAGGGTTCCTGCGGACTAGGTGCGACTGGTCTGCGAGGCCCGCCCCTTGCGTTGTGTTTCATAAAAGGAACATATTCTTTTGAGGTCACAGCGTGTGCATAGAGGTTTTTCTGAGACGCAGATTTGTTTGCCAATTGTGAATAAGGCCTGGTCAAGTTCCCAGCTTTTACCTGGCAGAATTCTTTCTGCCAGATCAACCGCCTCTTTTGCAGAAACAGATGATCCACGATATACTCGACCGAGTACCTTGCGAGTGTGCAGGTCGGCCTTGATTGTTCCAGAACCGGTAATCAGTTGATTTTGATGAAGAGCAAGTACCACCATTCTCGAAAGTTGTTCGCCAAATTGCATCGCTGTCAGGTCTGCGAGTACCTGTTCCGCATTCTTGCCGCTCCATAGGTTTCTCGCATCGCCGGCAAAATTGGTCTGCATATGGCCGGCAATGCGCCAGATACGTTGGTGTGCCTTACGGAATCTGTGCAGTTTGTATTGTTCAAATCTGCGTGCCCATTCTGTCTCGGAAATCTTGGCGATTTCGAGCCAAATGTTCTCTGGATCACCAAGTATTTCTTCAGCAAGCCGCCAAGCATTCGCCCAAACACGGTCGGCATCCATCTGATAGTCAATAGAGCATGCAAGCAGAAACTTGTTTGCGGCCTTCTTTGATACTGGTTTCTTCTCTAGTCCTCCCCAAACTAGATTATTTTCTTTCTCAAGCAGGTTAAGAATCAATTCGTCTTTTTTTGAATCAGTCATAATATTAGGTTGCCTTGCTCATTACTCGGGTGAGGTTTCGTTCAAATTCCATGGCAACTGGGCATACGTGATCAGTCTGCATAGATAAGCCGCCATTTTTTTGAAACCGAACCTTGAAAGTATAACTTCATGAAGCCTAGTAATCATGTCAAAATATTTTTGATCCGCAAAAGCCGGGTAGCTCAGATAATCGGCTTTGGGTGTATACCCATTGGCGACACTTAGGTGTCGCCAAAAAGTTGCGATGCCGTATATACTTGATCCAGAGCAAGCCTGTTATGCTGTTAAAATTATTCGACAAGCCGCCTTACAACTTGAGGGTTGCCCTCCGAGGCTGGCACAAATGAATTTTACACCCAATCAATTGAAGGCAATAAACACCACTGACAAGAATCTGAAGATTGTTGCCTGTGCTGGTTCGGGAAAGACACGAACTGTTACCGAACGCATCATACAATTGTTGAAGTCCGGAAAGGCAAAACCAGAGAATATAGTAGCTTTTACCTTTACGGAGAAGGCTGCAGGCGAGCTCAAGGGCCGTATTTTTAAACGGATTAAAGAAGAATTCGGAACGGTAACCGGGCTTGCTGAAATGTACATTGGTACGATTCACAGCTATTGTCTTCGGCTTTTGCAGGGGCAGTATCCGGAATATCAGAAATATCGGGTTTTGGACGATATCAAGACGCGACTCTTTATCGAGCGCAATTGGTATGCGCTCGATGTGAATTCTCTGCCGTTGGTTAATCCTGGACCAAAGATGGCGTCAGATCGAAAGATCTTTCGGTACAAAGAAACCAACGTATACATTGGAATCATCAACATATTAAGGGAAAACCTGGTTGAACATAAGACTCTCCCTGATTACCTAAAAGAGGCTCTGGAAAAATACGATTCGGTATTTGACAAAGAAAAATACTTCGACTTTACAATGATTATGCAGCGGGCCATCGAGAAGCTCGCCCAAGACCCCGTTCTCAAGGCCAAGATAGCGTCGACCCTCAAGTATCTGACCGTTGACGAGTATCAGGATGTTAACCCGATACAAGAAAAGTTGATTTCTCTGTTGCATGAGCAGGGTGCAAACCTCTGCGTGGTGGGTGACGATGACCAGACCATCTATGAATGGCGCGGAAGTGATATAGAAAATATTCTTACTTTCGAGCAAAGATACCCGAACGCGGTAAAAGTCGACCTTAATGATAACTTTCGCAGCAGCAAAGGGGTCGTAAAAACGGCCAGTTCTGTCATTGCGCGAAATGATCGTCGCGAAAACAAGCAGATGAACGCCGCTGCGGAGGTGAAAGCTGAAAAGGGCGATATCATTTACGAATGTTTCGATGCTGCTGCCGACGAATTTGCCTTTATTGCAGACCGCATTGCTGAATTGAAAACTGCAGGTTACAAGCAGGGCGACATGGTTATCTTGACGCGAAGCAAGAAACTTACGCCAGATATTGTTTCGGCCTTGGAAACGCGGGAAATTGACTTTATCGTTGAAGATGTAAATGAACTCTTTTCGACGCACGAGGGTCGAGCAGCCAAGGGAATATTCCAGTACATCAATGGCGAGATAAACGCCGATGCATTATTGGCCCTATGGCAGAACGTGAGCAAACAACTGACTCAAACGCAGATCAAAAACGCTATCAAGGCAGTATCCACGTACACCAAGGATAAGTATGGGGAAAAAGATATCTACTTCAAACTGCTGCTGCAGCGAGTTTATCACGATTTTCTCGAGGCTCTAGAATTAACAGAGCCTGAATCCGAAATCATTCCAGAAATCGAGATCGTTCATTACAATCTGGGCAAATTCAGTCAAGTAATTGAAGACTTTGAATCGATCTATTATCGCGATCGGCCCATAAAGAAAATGGAAGCCTTCTGCAAATTTCTGGAATTTGAGGCAGAGGATTATTATCCCGAAGGGCACCTGCAGAACCAGTACCTGCGGCCAGATGCAGTTCGTATCATGACGATTCACCAGGCCAAAGGATTAGAATTCCCGGTCGTGTTTGTGCCTCTATTATCAAAGGGAAAGTTTCCGGTGCGTAAGGCTGGTGGCATCAGCATTTGGCACTATCTCGACAAAGCGCTGATTCCCCGGCAAGAGCGCTTTCAACCCGAAGACGTGGAAGCGGAAAGGCGGCTATTCTACGTGGCGATGACGCGCTCAAAGAAGCTACTGATTCTTACGCGATCAGATTACTATTCGGCAAAGCAGGCCAGCCCAGAATCGGTATTTCTGGCCGAAGCCAAAAAATCTCCATTTGTTGAGAAATTTGGTGCAGCAGTCGACTTCACCAAGAAGCCGCCTCTTTCAGAGGCGGTGGGCGAAGCGCCAGCGATCGTACTGAATTTCAGCGTCTTGCAGGATTTCTATGCCTGCCCTTACCGGTTCAAGATGAGTTTCTTCTACGGCTTTCTGCAGCCCGTTTTGCCGCAGATGGGTTATGGTCGTTCTCTGCATGATATTGTCATGGCAATACACCGCCAATTCGAGGCGACCGGTAAGGTAACTAAAGAAGACATCCCCGCGATGATTGACGATAATTTCTACCTGCCGTACGCGACAGGCCAGATGGCTGATGACATGAAGGCGAAGGGTACGAAAGCCATCATTGACTACTTCAAAGAAAATCACGAAAATTTCGACAAGATTGAGTTCTCTGAAAAGGAAATCGAAATCGATCTGGGGCAGAATATTCGGGTCACTGGCCGTATTGACCTGGTGCGCCGGCTCGATAACTATGACGAACCGACAACGTATATTGTGGATTTCAAAACCGTAGACCCGGCGGTTTACCAGGGCGTCGGAGAAGAACAGCTAAAGATTTACGCGCTAGGGTATAACGCTCTTACCGGCAGAAATGCCGACTATATTGAGTTCTACAATCTTGAGGAGAATGATCGGCAGAGCCGGCAGTTGCAGAACGATGACCTGGAAAATGCGAAGACCAGAATTGTGCAGGCGGCCAATGAAATCAGGGCGAACCAACTACAGAAGAATTGTAGTCAAAAAACCTGTGCCACATGCTACATGGCGCATCTTTGCCTCAACAAGAAGAAGCGCGATGAATTTGGCGTCGAGCCGAGAAAAAAGCCAGCTTAAGAAGGATACAATGAGTAAATACGAAGACCAATTCAAAAAGACGCTCGCCGAAATTCTCGAGATGGATAAGGCCGACCTCGATTTTGGTATTTACCGCATCATGAATGCGAAACGCGAGGAGATTAACAGTTTTCTCGAAAAACAGTTGATACCGCAGGTGCGTGCGGTGCTGGGCGACAAAACTGCTGATCTGCCCCAAAAAGAAGACGAGGTGTTCTCTCACCTGTACCGCTTCTTTAACCGCTACTACGACGCTGGGGATTTCATTTCGAAACGCCGCTACAAAGAGGGTGTTTATGCGATACCCTATGAAGGCGAGGAGGTCAAGCTCTATTGGGCCAACCATGACCAGTATTACATCAAATCGAGTGAGAACCTGATGCACTATCGTTTCACGCTTGAATCGGGTGCTAAAGTCGCCTTTCGTATCGCCGAAGCGCCCCAAGTGACTGACAACAAAAAGGCCGAGGGTGTGCGCCGCCTGCGGCTGGCAAAAGAAGACGCGGCGACGGTCGAAGAGGGCGAACTCGTCTTGCGCTTTGCCTGGGAGCTAGTAGATAAGGCAGACAAGAAGAAGAATGAAGAGGTGGCTAAGGAGCTTGCTGCAGCTCTTTTGAAGTTTGAGCCAGTCAAGAAATACCAACGCGAGTTATTGGAGCCCGCGCCCTCAAAATCGGAGACCAAAGACAAAGAAAAGCGAACTGTGCTCGAAAAGCACCTGATCGGTTTCATCAGCCGTCATACCTTCGACTACTTCATTCACAAAGACTTGGGCGGCTTTCTGCGCCGCGAGCTCGACTATTATCTGAAGACTGAGGTTATGCATCTCGATAATCTCAACACCGAAAATGAGGCCGAAGCCAACCGCTACCTGGATGTACTGAGAGCAATTAAGAAGGTGGGCGAGAAGATCATCGCCCTTTTGGCACAGCTCGAAGATTTTCAGAAAAAGCTGTGGCTCAAGAAAAAGTTCGTCTATGAAACGCAATATTGCTTCACATTAGATCGCATCCCGCAGGAATTCTGGCCTGAAATCGCCGCAAATAAAGAGCAAATTGCCGACTGGGCGAGCTTAGGCTTCATTGAACCGAAGCAGAAGGTTAATGTCGAATTTCTTAAGGGTCACGACAAGATGATGATTGATACGCGGCATTTCGATGAAGCGTTCAAAGAACGATTATTGGCTCAAGTGGGTGCTCTCGACGGCCAGATGGATGGTCTGTTGGTGCATGGGGAAAATTTTCAGTCGTTGAATCTAATGCAAGAGCGGTATCGCGAGCAAGTTAAATGCGTGTATATTGACCCGCCCTACAATTCGCCATCAAGCGAAATTGCGTACAAAAACAACTATAAGCATGCTTCTTGGCTTAGTCTCATGCAAAACCGTTTAGCGGTTTCGAAAAAGTTGTCAAGTACGGACGGTTCACATGTGATTGCAATTGACAAGTATGAACACAATGGTCTCTTTTTCTTAAGCAGGGCAGAATTCACGGATCATGACGTTGTATCTGTTACCATCGAACACAATAAAAAAGGGACTCAAGGTGATCATTTCTCGTTCTCAAACGAGTTTGCCATATTCGCTGTGCCTTCGGCCAAGAATGAATTGAACATTACTGCGCTGCCAGAATCTGAATGGGATTTTTCCAACTTGAGAAATTGGGGCGGCGAGTCCCTCCGAGCAGATGCAGCAAACTGTTTCTATCCGATTTACGTTAAAGGAAATGAAATAGTGGGCTTTGGTGAGGTTTGCAAAGACAGTTTTCACCCAAAATCGAACGTAATGCGAAAAGATGGCATATGTGAAGTCTACCCCATTGATGATGAAGGAATTGAGAGGAAATGGCGGTATGCCCGGAATACTGTTGAGGGCATTTTACCTTATCTTCGCGTTGAAACATCTCGCAAAGGTAATCTTCAGATAATGTTTGCGAAGGCTTTTGAACAATACAAGACGACCTGGACAGGCACGCGCTATAACGCTGGCGATCATGGCACAAAAATATTGTCAAGCATAGGCTTCCCCAAAGGCCTATTTGATTTTCCGAAATCAATTCACACGGTTAGGGATTGCATTTTTGCGGTTTCTGAAAATTCGGACGTGATTCTGGACTATTTTGGTGGCTCCGGTACTACAGGCCATGCTGTACTGAACCTTAATCGGGAAGACATGCTTTCCGGGGCCCATGCTGGTAATCGTAAGTACATACTTGTTGAAGTAAATGACTATTTTGATCGGGTGATTGTACCGCGGATGCAAAAGATCGTTTTTTCGGAGAAATGGACAGATGGCAGACCGCAGCCTATTGCGTCTATGAAGTCAAAATACAATGGCATCTCCCACGCCTTCAAATATATCCGTCTTGAAAGCTATGAAGATACCCTGAATAACCTCGACATTAAAGGTGCCCGTGAACTCTTCGACAAGCACTCCGCACCCGTTCCGGAAGACTATGTGCTGCACTACATGCTCGACATCGAAACCAAAGACAGTGCCTCCTTACTGAAAGCGGGGTATCTCAAAAACCCCTTCGACTACCATATGAAAATCACTCGCAACAATGAAATGGCCTGGCGAAAGGTTGATTTGGTCGAAACCTTCAGCTGGCTCTTGGGTCTTAAGGTGAA
>CAYOZO010000047.1:22650-23003 GCA_964408405.1 uncultured Turneriella sp. | reverse complement strand
GCCGCACATCGCGGCAATCGAAGGGCATGCAATGGCCGGCGGCGCGGTGATCGCAATCCTGTCTGACTGGCGCTTCATGAGCCGCGAAAAGAGCCGCATTTCATTTTCCGAAGTCGCAGTGGGTTTAACCATTCCTAAGGCTATCATTAACCTGATTGAATCGGTGACCGGGCCCGGGCCCTTGCGCGAGATCGCGATGCTCGGCAGCGCGATCAAATCGACCGACGCGCAGCGCATGGGCCTCGTCGACGAGGTCTTTGATAATGGCACCACACTCAAAGAGGCAGAAAAATATATGTAGCGCCTCTTTGACCTGCCGCTCGCCTCGGTGCGCAGCGTGAAACAGATTCTGC
>CAYOZO010000047.1:19170-22616 GCA_964408405.1 uncultured Turneriella sp. | reverse complement strand
CCGCGACGGGCTGGAAACTCTCGGCCACTTTGTAGGAGCTGAGAGTTTCGTCGAAGGCCTGTCCGCCGTGCGTGATAAGCGCCGGCCCAAGTATAAGAATCCGTGACCGGCAAGTTTACCCCACCCCCTTCCCCCCTCCCCGCAACGCGGAGAGGGGGTTCTCACGGCCCTCTCCACGTAGTGGGGAGGGTGGCCGTAGGCCGGGTGGGGTTGTTCGCGGCCATCTTGTTGTTGGCGCTATCCTGCCACAAACACAGCTATGACATCGAACCCGACACGATTCGCTTTCACCTGCCACAAGACCCGATCTTGCTCAACCCCGTCATCTCTGAAGACGCCTACTCGAACGTCGTGTGCAGCCGCATCTTTGAAAGCCTGCTCGAGCGGGACCGCAAGACGCTGAAAATGAAAGGCATGATTGCACAGAGCTGGATCATCGGTGCCGATAAACTCACGTACACGTTTAGGCTCCGCCGCAACATTGTCTTTCATGACGGCAAACCGCTTACCGCAGCCGACGTGCTCTTCAGCTACGAGATGATGATGAGCGATAAGGTCCCCAACGCGCACAAGAAAGTTTACTATAAAGATGTGCAATCGGTCACAGCGCCGGATGCCTACACTGTCGTCTTTCGCATGGCGAAGCCGTACGCGATGGCGCTCGAGCATCTCGGCGGCTTCGAGGTAATTCCCAAGCACGTCTATTCGCAGGGCGACTTCATGAAAGATGAGCGTAACCTGCGCGGCCCCGTGGGCAGTGGCCCCTACCGCTTTGTCGAGTGGAAGACCGGACAGCGCGTAGTGCTTAGCCGATTTGAGAACTACTGGGGCGAAAAACCCGAAATTCGCAAACTGGAATTTGTAATTATCAAGAATGACGCCGTCGCCCTGCAGGCTCTCAAAAAAGGGGATGTAGATAGTTATAATTTGAGACCGCTGCAGTGGACAAGGCAGACAAGCTCAGAAAAATTTGCCCGCGATTTTGAAAAAATCAAGTACCTCGCCACCAGCTACCGTTACATCGGTTACAATATGCGTCGAGAGCCGTTCAACGACCGCCGCGTGCGACTCGCCATGGCGCACCTGATGGATCTTGAGCGTGTGAAGCGCACGATACTCGAGGGCTTGGTAGAAGTTACGACCGGACCTTTTTTGCCGCAGAGCCTGCAGTATAACAAGAAGCTCAAGCCGCTCGAATTTAATCCCGAAAAGGCGATTGCATTACTCACTGAAGCGGGCTATGCGCGCGACGCGAATGGTATGCTCGCCAAAAACGGCAGGCTTTTCGAGTTCGAACTGATGTTCCCCGCCGGTGGGGGTTTTGCCGACCAGATGGTTTCCGTTATTAAGGAAGATTTTTCCAAGGTGGGCATCACCGTGCAGCCACGCAAACTGGAATTCCAGACACTCCTTACTAAAATCAACGAGCGCGATTTTCAGGCGGTGATGCTCGGCTGGTCATCAGGCATCGAGTCTGACCCGTACCAACTTTGGCATACCTCGCAAAAGGCGAAGGGACACAACTTCACTGGCTTCGGCGACGCAGAGAGCGATGCTCTGATCGAGAAAGCGCGCCTCACCTTCGACGATGCCCAGCGCAACGCGATCTACCACAAATTCCATGAGCGCGTGTACAGCGATCAGCCGTACACTTTTCTTTTTACGAGCTACGCGCTCGTTGCCGTCAGTAAACGTTTCACGAATGTGAATGTCTATCCACTCGGCCTCGATCTACTCGAGTGGAAACTCAAAAATCCGATGCCGTATTGAGTAACGAGCCTGTGCACTAACTCGTGCAAAAACTCAAAAAGTTTTTTTTTGTGCGAGCCGGGGCCGCATTTCGCCTGAACATAAGGGAAAATCGGCAAAAATTCGCGCCTCTTGGCGGCTCGCATAAGCAAATCGGTACGATTTGCGGAGGAATTTTTGCCGATTAGCGGACGCGGATTGCGCAAAAAAATCGCTCCGGCAAGTTGGCGCGTGAGGCTCCAACGCCGTTAATGGGCTTGACAAAGCATCGATTACACTTACGCCTTACGACTGAGTTATCGATATGGCAACCGTTACCGTTTCTCCCAAATACCAGGTAGTTATACCGCGCGAGGTGCGTGAGGCGGCGCAGATTAAACCCGGCACAAAGATCGAAATTGTCATGTTTAACGGACGCATCCACATGATACCTCTGCGCAGCCTAAAAGAACTCAAAGGCAGTCTCAAGGGCATGAATACTGACCTCGAACGCGAAGAAGACAGACCACTGTGAATGTTATAGATTCGTCCGCGTGGATTGAGTTCATCGCAGGTACTCCCTACGCTAACCATTTTGACGAACCCATTGCGGACCACCGCCGGATGATTGTACCGGTGATTACCATCTATGAAGTTTTTAGGAAGGTTCTCATGGAGCGCGATGAATTCAGCGCCTTGACAGCCATTACTCACCTGCGTACCGGTAAAGTGGTCGATGTGGATCTAACGATTAGCCTCGAGGCCGCACGCTACTCTAAGCTCTACAAGTTACCCACGGCCGATGCCTTGATTTACGCAACCGCCCAGCTCAACCAAGCCACCCTCTGGACGCTCGATCAGCATTTTAAAGGCCTGCCGGGCGTGCGGTATTTCCATAAGAAAAAATAGCATGCTCGTCAAAATCTGTGGATTAACCTCTGTTGCAGATGCCCGACTCGCGGCCGACACAGGCGCTGATTTTTTAGGTATAGTTCTGGCAGAGTCGAGCCCGCGCCGGGCAACATTCGAAAATGCGAGGGCAATTCTTAGGGCAGGTTTTTCGCAGCGCATTTATCTTGTTTTCGGCTACGATGATGCGGACTATATTCGCGAAACATTCACGGCACTTGCAACATCTACCACCGCGCTGCAGATCATGGCAGACCACCCGCGGATCGATCAGCTGCTGAAACTCGCGCCGACGACGCGAATCATGCCCTCCATCTCCGCTGCAGAAAAAGTCACAACCGCACAGATCTCGCGCTGGGAGCAGCACCCGCTGGTGTTGTTTGATTCACATAGAAAAAACCGCAATTTGCCCTCTGAGCCCGACGGGCTCAGAGGGCAAATTGCGGGAGGTACAGGAAAGACATTCGACCCGGCGAATATTGCGGGCATTCAGCGGCCATACCTCTACGCGGGTGGGCTCAACCCTGACAACGTGGCAGAGATCGTAACGAGAGTCAATCCCACCGGTGTCGATGTGGCGAGTGGCACCGAATCTGCGCCCGGCGTTAAGGACGCGGAGAAAGTACGCCGCTTTATTGAAATTGCAAAGAGAACTGCACAATCACTTGAGGCCCAGCAATGACATATTCTTGCGGGATTAAGACCCCACCCCCTTCCCCTCCCCTTGCCAAGGGGAGGGGTGCCGCAGGCGGGGAGGGAGCGTGAGCGAGGTCGATCAAAAAAATCTCGATACTCCCATGATGGTTCCG
>CAYOZO010000047.1:0-19160 GCA_964408405.1 uncultured Turneriella sp. | reverse complement strand
ATGATGCGGCAGTATCTCGAAATCAAAAAGCAATACCCCGACGACATTCTGTTTTTTCGCATGGGCGACTTCTACGAGATGTTTTTGGAAGACGCTGTCTATGCCTCGCGCGTACTCGACATTGCGCTGACACGCCGGCAAGACAAGGTACCGATGTGCGGTGTGCCGTACCACTCGATGAGCCAGTACGTGCACCCGATTCTCGAGCAGGGTCGCCGCATCGCGATCTGCGAGCAGCTCGAAGATCCGGCAGAGGCGCAGGGCCGCATCGTGCGGCGCGGTGTGACGCGCATTCTTACTCCCGGCAGCCTCTTTGAAGAATCGCTCATTGACGGTAAGGATTCGCGCCGGTTGTGCGGCATCAGCAGAGCGAAAGATTTTCTACAGCTCGCCATCATCGAAGTAGCGACGGGACAGATCTGGTTCGAACGCAAATCGGCAGAATCGCTCGGCGAGGCAGCAACGGCCTTCAGCATTCGGGAGTGGGTGGTGAGCGACTCAGATGGAATTGCAGTACCTGTGCTGAGTAGCGCGACAGCGCGTATCGAAGCACAAACCCGCCGGTACCCGATCGGCGACCCCGCATTCCAGGACCGCGTACTGAAAGATGCGCTGCAGAGCCGCAACCTCGGCGTGTGGGAGCTCGACGCTGACGAACGCCGTGCACTGACGCTGGCACTGGCGTATTTACGCGAAATCTCCCCCTTGTTGAAGCTCAACTGGTCTTCGCCGCAGCGCGAATACCGCCGCAAGACGCTGA
Source organism: uncultured Turneriella sp. (assembly GCA_964408405.1). Classification (GTDB taxonomy): domain Bacteria; phylum Spirochaetota; class Leptospiria; order Turneriellales; family Turneriellaceae; genus Turneriella. The sequence goes on along the minus strand of CAYOZO010000047.1, from coordinate 18,400 downwards.
TACTCGATGAGTCAACGCTGCGCACCCTCGAAATTTTGCAGAGCGCAGACGGCAAACTTAAGCCGAGTCTTTTAGGACTCTTTTCTTGCTGCCGCACCTCTGCCGGCAATCGCCTGCTTGCCGGTTGGCTGGCCCGACCATCAGCTGAGCTCGATGAAATCAAGAGCCGCCACGACGTGGTCGAAACGCTGATGAAGCACAGCGCGTACCGACAGCTCATCGCGGCAGAGCTGGACCGGGTCTGCGATCTCGAACGCGTGCTCACCGGACTCAACAACAATCCCACGGTGCGGCATTTGGGGCAGGTGCGCGAAACCCTCGCCGCCATCGTGCGCCTGCAGAAGGTCATCAGCGACAACCGTATGCAGGCACTCATCGACAGCGGCTGGAAAGATTTGTCGGATTTCCCGTCAGAGTTGTCAGCGCTGCTTTCCGATGTCTTGCTCGAAGAAAACCTTCCGCCGCTCTTGGATTGCCGTCGCTTCGTGCGCCCGGGTTACATGCCCTTGCTCGACGAGCTCATCGAACTGAGCCAGAACGCGGTAAAACACCTCACCGACTATGAAGAAAGACAAAAAGCAGAGCATGGTATTACCACGCTCAAAGTGAAACATAACAATGTGTTAGGTTACTTCATCGAGATTTCCAAAGGTCAGGCAAGTAAAGCCCCCGAAGGCTACCAGCGGCGGCAGACATTGACGAACGCAGAGCGTTTCACCACGGCAGACCTCAAAGACCTCGAAAACAAGATACTCTCTGCTGAAGAAGAGGTGCTGCGCATACAGAAGGGTGTGTTTGAAGACATTCGGGCGCAGGTTCTTGCACACGCAGACCTGTTGCAGCTCTGGGCAGAGCGCCTCGCGCGCCTCGACGTACTGCTCGCCTTCGCACACACCGCCGTCATGCACCGCCATGTGCGGCCGCAAATGCACACGGGCAAGAGACTGCAGGCAGAAGCAGTCCGCCACCCGGTGATCGAAGCGTATTTTCGCAGTGAGGTTTTCATACCCAACGACGTCGAGCTCGATAATGAAACGAAACACCTGGGCGTCGCACAGAGCGACATCGTGTCGCGCGCCGCCCCTGGTGCATCCGCGCACCTGGACGTCGCACAGAGCGACATCGTGTCGAGCGCCGCCCCTGGTGCATCCGCGCACCTGGCAATTATCACCGGGCCCAACATGGCGGGTAAAAGCACTTACATCCGGCAGATCGGCATCATGCAGATCATGGCACAAGTGGGAGCTTTCGTTGCGGCAAGCTCTGCGACGCTGCCGGTAGTCGATCGCATTTTCACGCGTATCGGCGCTCACGACAGACTGTCGCACGGCGAGAGTACCTTCTTCGTCGAAATGGCCGAGTGCGCGCGCATCTTCCGTAACTACACGGCCGACTCACTCATTCTGCTCGATGAAGTTGGCCGGGGTACCTCCACCTATGATGGCATCAGCATTGCGCAGGCGATGATCGAGGCGCTGAACGACGAACGTAAGGGCCGCCCCAAGACACTGTTCGCGACGCACTACTCTGATCTCGCGCACCTGATATCAAAGGAAAGAGGCATCATTGGCCTTACTGTCTCTGTCCTCGAGAAAGACGGCCACGTCGTGTTCATGCGCAAGATCATCGAGGGTGTCGCCGAAAAATCGTTCGGTATCCACGTCGCCGAAATGGCGGGTATGCCCAGGCATGTTACGGAACGCGCAGCGCAGATTCTGCGAGATCTCGAAAGGAGATCGGGTGTTATCATGGGCAGCAGCGTCGCATTGAGCGCATCGAAGAGCGAACTGCGTACGGCGAAGAAGAAAGAGGGTGAAGAGCAGAAGGAACTCTTTGATTAGCAACCCCCTCCCCGCTTGGCAGTACTCCCCCTTGGCAGGGGGAGAAAATGTGTCTCGTCGACATTTTTCCCGTTAGAGCAACTCCTCCCCTGCAAAAGGGAGGTGGCCCGCGCAGCGAGACGGAGGGGTGCTTTCGTAGTTCTTCTGCATTGACCACCGATTGCGCTCTGGATTTCTGCCGTATGCACCTCTTGAGCAACGATGAACTGGTCCACACCATGCAGCAATTGCCCGACTGGCACCTGCACCACGGCGCTCTGGCAAAAGATTTTGTCTTTGCCGATTTCAGCCAGGCCTTTGGCTTCATGACGCGCGTCGCGATGATTGCCGAAAAGCTCGACCACCATCCGGACTGGAGCAACACCTACAACCGCGTGCACATATCGCTCATGACGCACGACAAAGGCGGACTCACGAAGAAAGACGCCGAGATGGCTCTCATGATCGAAAAGCTGCTTGCTTGATCTCGGTACTGCTCCCCTGCCATCGCGAAGGTCATTTACTGCAACGCGCCATCGATTCTCTGCTCGCGCAGACGCTGCCCGACTGGCAGCTGGTACTAGTCTGCAATAACACGGACGAAACCACACAGGCCATAGCACAAAAGGCAGCGCAGAATGACAGGCGGATTTTCCTCGTCCACGAAACTACGCCCGGGATAGCGTATGCACTCAACACCGGACTAAAACATTGCACGGGCGACTACGTCGCACGGCTCGATGCCGACGATGCCATGCCCGCAATGCGCCTTGAAGTACAAAAGCGCTACCTGGATGAACACAGCGAAGTAGGCCTGGTCAGCGGCCAGGTGCGGTTTCTCACCGATGAGGGCACAGGCTACGACCACTACGTGCAGCAGATCAATGGCTGGCAGATGCACGAGCAAATTTACCGTTACCGTTTTGTCGAGTCGCCCGTTGCCCACCCTAGCGTGATGTTCCGTAAGAGTCTCATTGATCGCTTCGGCTGCTATTCAACGGCAAAGGTTCCCGAAGACTATGAGCTCTGGCTGCGCTGGCTTGAAGCAGGCGTTCGTTTTGGTAAGGTAGCCGAGGTTGTCCTCGACTGGTATGATTCACCAGGCAGGCTTTCCCGCACGCACGACAACTACGCCCGCCGCGCATTCGAAGAGGTGCGCCTTAAGTACCTCGTCCGCGCGCTGCCGCAGCTCACGGCAGGCAGGCCGCTCTGGGTTTGCGGCGGACGCTATGCCAGAAGAAAATCCACCCGCCTGAAGAAAATGGGTATTGAGGTAGCCGGCATCGTAGACGTAATCGAGCGTCGGCTTGAAACACTTGGTTCAATGACCTACGAACAATTGCCTTCGCCCGGCAGTATTTTTTTGCTTTCGATGGTCTCGAACCGCGACGGCTACCGGATTGTCGAAGGGGTTCTTAGCCAAAAGGGGTATTTGGCCGAAAGGGATTTCGTGCTAGCGGCCTAAAAACTTACCCGCGCAGAAAATTCCGTGTACCAGCCCAGGCCACTGACCGTATATTCACCGTTCGGCCTGCCTGTGAAAATGTTATTCTGCCAGGTGAGAGTCAGGTTAAAGAGCGGATTGTAGGTCAAAAGCTGCGAAATGATCATCGTCTTATCACTGAGGTTGCTTAACGCGTTGAGACCCAGCGTCAGGTCTTGCACAAAGAAACGCGCGTACGTGACAAAGAGACCTGCATAGTGTATGCCATAAAAATTGGGACGATAGAGACCGTTCTGCACGAAGTAAGCGCGCACCAGCGGGTTCTGCTCAAACACATTTTCTTTATAGCCGGCGCCGTTATAAAAATACTCGAAATTGACGCCGAGCCGGTCGGCGACGTCGAATACTTCAAAGCTCCGCCCAAAACTCAAGACGCCTTTGAACACGTGCTGCTCGCGTAACTGGTAGGTCACCGGCAGCAGCGGATTAAACGTGTTGGGGTCGATGCGGTAGGCGTTGTCGCCATAAGCATATGTCACTTCGGCACGCCAATCGAGAGTCAAAAAGCGCGTACTCGCTTCGGCAAGCCAGGTCGGCACCTTGCGCTGCCCCATGATGACGCCGGTGGCCACTTCTGCGCGTTTGAAAGCCGCCTCGGCTTTGAATGCCTGCAGAACATCTTCAGCACGGTTGCTGCGGCCGACACCGGTAAACGAATAGAAGTTCAGGCTGCTGCCGATTGGCACGTGTGCACGCAGACCGTACGTACCTTCGCGAAACTGGAACGCATCGGTAGCACTTCTGAGCTCCGCATTGATCACGTCCGACGGGTTCCAGAAAAAGCCACGGCCCCAGACAAGTACCTGCTTGCCGGCGCGAAAGTAAACAACGCGCGCGATATTGGTATCGACAAAAGCTTCGGTAAAGCGGAAATCATAGTAAACTGTTTCATTTACTTTCGTGATGGCGCCGGTCGTGGTATCCTGGAATGTTCGCTGCTCGTTGCGGCCCTGCGCATAGACATTGTTCACAACATTCACAACCGCCTTGGTGCTGCGCCGCGCGCGCGCTTCGAGCAGAAGGTTCGTCTGAATCTGGTTGTTGAGGCTATTCTGCGCTGTCGATGGGTTATTGCCCGTAAGCCAGTCGCGGTTCATCGCGTACGAGTTTCGACTGTTGATGGCGCCCGAAATCGCGACCGATTCCTTGTCGGTTGACTCCTGCACTTTGTCGTCGGTGACTTTCTCGACAGGCGTGACGGTTTCCCCATCGGAGAAAAGCTGGTTTTCGTCGATACTTTCCGTCTGCGCGAATGCGCAGACGGAAAGTATCGACCATATTGCGACAATCCTACGCACGCTACTTACTCAGATTTTCGAGATACGCCTTGGAAAAAATTTTGGGATCGAGCTTCTTCAGCGAGACGCCCGAAATTTCGAGTACCGTCTTGTTGCCCTTCTCAAACTCGTCGATGAACATACCCTTCAGCAAAATGTATTTGCCCTCAATCTGCGTGTACTTAATGAAATATGCGGTCTGCATGAGCGTACCTGACAGCGAGTAGGATTGTACCTTGAGCTGCAGGTACGTACCCTGCTCGACCCAGTAAACCTGCTTCGGATAGGTCACGTCGCGCACCTTGGCGACCACGGTAAATTTCCAAACTTTCTTGTTGCCGAGCATCTCTTCGGTGATGTCTTCTTTGCCATTGGCGTCAACATACGGCTTGTAGAGTTCGGTCGTCTTCTTGCGCTCGAAATCTCCCGCCTTGGTGTCGGTACCGTTGATGCTCTCGTCGCGATTGATGTGCTGGAAAGTGCGGGTGTTCTGTCGGTACATCCAGAAGTTGTTGCCTGTGCGCAGGTAACCATTGCCCTTCTCTGACTGCGGCGCGGTTGTGACCATCAGGAACTCGTCGCCTTCGTCGCGGCGAAAGAACAGCGTCTCAAAACTCTTAACGCCCTGCCCGACCTTCTGCTGAGTCAGGGAAACCTTGGCGGAAAAGTCGCTGACCTGCGACATGCGCTTATCGATTTCCTGCAGAATCTTGTTCACGCCTACGGCGTTGATCGAAATTGCAGGCCAAAGGCTTACGAATAGTAGAAGTTTCTTCATATTGTTCTCCTCAATTTGCTGCAAAGAGCCCAGAAGCGTGCGTCAAAACCGGAAGCCGTGAATTTGCGAAGCAACATGCTGCCAATGCGGCCTGGATGGCCGCTGGGTCGTCGACGCACAGGATGTGCACGGCCGATGACTGAAGCGCTTTGCTGCTTCCGGTTTTGTTCGAACTGGATATGAAACCTGCGCACGCTTCCGGGCCCCCTACTCAAAATGTCTGAGCGCCTCGGCAGGATCCAGTTTCGCAGCACGGCGTGACGGAAAGTATGCCGTTGCCGTCGAAATTACCAGTATCATCACGATATTGCGCACAATATCGCTAAACTGCGGTAAGAAGTAGAGCTTCTTCTTGCTCAGAAAAATGCCGAGCACGCTCTGCGTTTCGATACGGAAAGACGAGAGAATAGCCATGACGATGAAGGCAAGCAACAGCCCGGCAAGCGCCGAAAAGGCCGCTAGCTGAAAAGTTTCGAGTAAGAATACGTTGCGCACATCGGCGCTGCGCACGCCGATCGCCCGCATCGTGCCGATTTCACGTGTGCGCTCGCGTATCGTCATGCGCAGTGTATTGACAACACCCGTCAGAATAATGAGAAAAAGTATCAGCACAGCAATCAGCGTGATAAGGTTAAGCGCTCCTTCGAGTTCGAGCACCTGGCTTGCACTCTCGTACATCGTACGCACGTCGATCGCCGGCCCGAAGAAATTGGTCTTGCGCAGCTGCTGGTTCTTCTTCATCAGGTCGTCGCCCGTTACGGTGCGCGGCAAAACCTTGAACTCGGGTGCCAGCACAGCCTTCCAGTCGTCGCTGAGTTTGTCGGGACCGGCAAGCACGCGCTGCTGCGGCAGATCGCCCAGATACACGCGGTAAAAGCCCGCTTCAGAAAGCCATGCGTCGATACCTAGGGAGTTTTCCTTTGACGAGACAATTGCAACGACCTTGAAGCTTTGCTCCACGCTCTCTGAGGCGTGTATCGACCGGTAACGCAGCATTACCGCGTCACCTGCCGAGACACCCAGCTCCTCAGCCGCGCGCTTACTCAGCACAATCTGGTCGGTATCGCGGTCGCGAAACCACCTGCCCGTTTCAACCACGAGCGAGCGCTGCACCACAGCAGATTTTTCAAAATCCTGCAGCAGGCCTGCTGTGGTTACCGGCAGCGCTTTGTTGCCGCTGATGAGCTCCCCACCGATTGCCGCAACAGAAGACTTCAGCTGCGCGTGAATCTTATCGGCAAGGCGAATCACAGAACGCGGCGAATCAAACTTCTTGAACGTAACCTGCAGCGAGCCCGTTTCGTTTTCCCTCAGACCGCGTAAGCTCTTGAGATTTTTGAGCGGCAAAAACATGGCGCCGCTCTCGAACAGACTTTCTGACTTCAGCAGCATCACCACGGTAAAGCGCGCGCTCTGCTCCTGCCCGCTCACGGTCTTGAGACGCATCTTGATGATATCGAGCAGTTTGACGTTGAGCGCCTTTGCCTTATCGGCAAAAATCGCCACGGGGTTTTCGTATTGCTGCGATACGAGATCTTTGATCTCACCCTCGCTCGCGCGGCTCAGCAGGTATTCGGCATCAGCAGACTGCGCCGGATCTGCGCTATCGCCGAGATCTAAGGGAACCACAATCACATTCTCGCCCTTACCCACGCCGATGGCGCGCGAGAATACCGCGACGTTCTCAGAAATTTCGCGGATATCAGGTAAATTCTCTCTGAGTAACCGCATATACTTATCGCGGTCGCGGATTAGAAGATTCTGCGCCCGCGCGCGCTCAATCACCGCGAGCTCGATGTGCCCGGTCATCTGCACGACGATCTTGTTGAGCAGCGTATCGGTAATACCCGCCGAAAATGCATTAGCGACGATCAGGATCATCGTGCCAAACGCGAGCGCAACTCCCAAGAGCAGGTTACGCCTGCGCTGCCGCACCAGGTTGCGAAAGGCAAGCGAGGAGAGGAGTCCAAAGCGGTTCAACCCCACCCCCTAACCCCCTCCCCACTGCGTGGAGAGGGGGAAGTAGAAACGGTATTAATTATGCAAGCAGTACCGGGCCCATGTTCAGTGGTCCCTCTCCAGTTCGTGGGGAGGGGCAGCGACCCTGGTCGCGGGGTGGGGTTCAATTCCATATTCATATCAATCCCTCGAAATGGCGTCGAGCGGCGTAATGCGGCGGGCGACGATGATCGGGTACACCGACGCCACCACCGTCACCCAAACGAGCTCCAACACGCCAAAAATGATGTCACCTGCACCCAGGTATGGGGCGAAGGTTTTGCCGCCAAATAGCAGCTGCAAGATATTGTTTTCTGCTGTGATACGCATCGCCTTGAGCACCGGCACCGCGAGCGAACCCAGCAAGATGCCAGCGCCGCCAAACAGTATCGCAAGGCAGGCTGTTTCGATCAGGAACATCATTGTGATAAAGCGCTTCTGCGCGCCGACAGCGCGCATCATGCCGAGCTCGGCGGTGCGTTCAAGCGCTGCCATCGAGAGCGTGTTCATAATAATGATGATCGCGACGAAGAAGATAAAAAACACGAAGCCGATCAGCGCACCACGTATGATACCTGCCATGTCGCCCAGCTGGCCAATCGCTTTCTGCCAGGTGACTGCCTGCGCCGGGGCCTCTGCCGCCTTGAAAGCAGCATTGAGCTCGCGCACGCCCTTCTCTATGTCGTAGCCTTCTTTCAGTTTGACGAAAACAACGTTATATGCCCCCGCATCGGTCAGCACCTTTTGTTCGGTGGATTGCTGTTTGAGCTTCCTGAGACTTTTCGAGATTTCGCCTTTTCCTGTATTCGCCGATACTATTGTGCTCTCATTAAAGAGCGAGTCGAGGTTTTCGTTTTGCGCAATCAGCGCCCTGGTATCGGCCTTCAAATCTGTCGCGGCATCGGTCGATGTCACCCACTGGAAGCACTCGCGAAAGGTTTCGATATCCATGATGTTGAAAAACTTCCAGTAATCGTCGAGAAACTCAAAGCGGATTATTCCTTTTATATCAGTGCGCACGTCGAAGGCCGTAGAATCACCCGAGGCGCCCATTAGCACGAGCGAATCTTTGACGATCATCTTGTCGCGGTACTGCTTTGCCTCGTCGGAAAAATTCTTCTCTTCAAGGGGAAATCCCACGGGTTTGAGCCAGATGTTCTGGTCGTTGAAGAAGCGTGTGCGCCGGCCCTGGCTGACAAGCATACCACGTTCACCGGGACCCAGTAGCCGGCCCTCGAGGAGCTTCACGTTGTCTTTGAACATCGCATTGTATGCCGGAAAGTCAACACCCAGCAGCAGCGCAAAATCGATGTCGCCTTCTTCGGTGAGCACAAAACTGAACCCCCGTGCAGCAGGCAGGTAAGTTGCGATATTTGCCTGTGCTGCGAGCACACCCTTGACGCGATCGAAATGTTTAATGAGCGCGATATCTTTGCCCATCGGCGTAAAAAGAATATTGGGATTTTCCTGCGTGTCAGAGATGACCACGACATGGCCGGTGAAGCGCTCGACGATATTTTCGCGTAAGCCCCGGTTCATACCGCCAATCACGGCATTGCCCAGCGTCAGAATCAGCGCTCCCAAAAACAGTATGGCGCCGATGACGAGGCTCTTACCCTTGTGCCGCAGAACATTGCGCGCCGCGATGGTGAACGCAATCTTCATTTGGATTTTTTGGCGCGTGGCTTAGCAGGCTTGCGTTGAGCCACGGGAGCATCTTCGACAATCAAGCCGTCGCGAATCTTCACGACATGGCGCGCATACTGCAGAACGTCCGGGTCGTGAGTTGAGAAGACAAACGTGGTCTTGTGCTGCTCGTTCAGCCGTCGCATCAGTTCGAGAATCTTGTGGCCGGTATCTGAATCGAGGTTTGCAGTCGGCTCATCGGCCAGCACGATCTTGGGGTTGGTGACGAGCGCACGAGCAATCGCGACACGCTGCCGTTGCCCGCCCGAAAGCTCTGCCGGACGCTGTTTGAGCTGCTGCGTCAGGCCAACCTCTTCGATCAGGTGTTCGGCGCGCTCTTTGATTTCAGCCTTTGAGAAATTCGAATCTTTCATCAGGAGCAGCGGAAACTCGACATTCTCGAGCACATTGAGTACCGGAATAAGATTGAACGTTTGAAAAATAAATCCCACAGTATAGAGGCGCAGGTCGGTCAGCGCATCATCGCTGAGTTGCGTTATATCCTGCCCGGCAATCTGCACATCGCCGCTCGTGGGCCGGTCGATGCAGCCAATGATGTTAAGCAGCGTAGTCTTGCCGCTGCCGGAGGGACCTACGACAGAGAGCAGGTCTCCCGCTTCGACGGCGAAGTTAACGCCCTTGAGCGCGCTGACCGTGGTTTCGCCGAGCGGGTAGTCTTTGCGAACATTGGTCATTGAGATGATATGCATAGGGCTCCTTGCTGCGAGGCAGCGGATTTTCGAGCAGGCTATGGAATTCCATGGCCTGATTCTGTCTGCTGTGTTTTTCCATAGCTATGGAATTCCATCGCAGGAGTTACTGCCTCAGGCTATGTTTTTCCATAACAGCTATGGAAAACCGTAGCCATCCCGAGCAGCTGACAATATCCGACACAGCCCGTAGATCAATTTTTAACCATTTGGTTAACACCCCATAACGACCACGCAACATAAGGACGCAGACCAGACCTACCCCGCTTTGGTTCCACAGTACCGGCAGACGCGCGCGCCATGCAGAACCGATACCACTCCCCCACAGGAGCTGCACGAATTGGCAGCCGCCTTTTCGCGAAACAGCGCTCGCTCTGTCAGCGTGTTCGTGCGCCTGTCGTAAACAGCGTCGAGCTTGCCCGAAGCAGTGAGATAGTGCGCGAGGTTCATCGCATCGAGCTCGTTCGAGTTGAGCCGGCCTGCAAGATCGGCAAGAGTCAGAAATTTCTTTTCTGCCAGCCAGCCCGCAATCAACGAAAGATCCAGGCGCCCGAAAAAAAATCGACTGCGCGGGGTAGCGAGCGCACGCAAGGCAAAAATCGGCCAGATGAGCGGTGCCAGCAGTGCGAGCGCCAACGCGACACCTGAATAACCTTTTCCGTTGAGGAGTCGCGCTGCGGAGGCTGCGAGTGCCGCGTAAGCGAGATAGCCCAGCACCGCGAGCGTAATGACAACCGCCCAGCCCACACTGCCGGTGCTGCCCTGCCGGTGGAACCGCGCGTAGATTTCGGTGAAGGCACCGAACACGGCAAGAAAGACAAACGCAATCAGCAGCATAACACCCGACGCGCGCAGAAAGTTGGCGAGCGTGCTTACGACCAGAGGCGGTGTGTTTTCCGGCTTGTTCTTTTTCCTTAAAGCCACTGCATAATCGCTGCGGCAGTAAGGGCACTCGACAAGGTCTGTGTGCGCGATCTTGAGCGCGCCACCGCAGTTGTTGCAGAACTTAACCGAGTCCAGCGCGGCGAGGGTGTCTGCAGAGAGGTACTGTCGGTTCTCGTGATCGATCGCAATCGGGTGCATGGGCAACGCACTGAAGATGCGGTTGAGCCGTGAGACAGCAAGGCCTGAGGCGGAGCTCAACTCGTCAAAGCTGACCTTACCCTGCGCAATGACTTTTTCGACCCACAAATGCGAATCGGCGCCGAAGAAGCGGGCAACCTGCCGGCCCGAATAGAACACCGGAAACATTGCAGCGAGTGGCAGCATCAGCAGCGCTTCGGGTTCCTGAGCCATGAAGAGTAGCAGCACCAGAAAACTGACGAGACCGCTATACGGTAAAAAATAATCGGCAACTTCGCCGCGCCAGATACCACGCGCGACGCGCCAGGCGAGCAGAAAAAGAATTACAGCAATAGCAAGATCGCCGCCAATTTCGCCGTAGAAATGTTCGATATATTCGGCGCGCGGCTCGATGTCACGTCGCGCGGCGAAATAGCCGATCCAACCGGGCACACGCGAGAGCCAGAACGCGAGCGGAATAAACATGTAAAGCGAAACAAACCCGAGAACAATGCGCGCCGGCATGAACCTAAGTATGAGCATCAGCAGAAGTATAGCTCCCACAAATGGCAGTAGTCGGCTCTCTCTCGCAAAATGCCGGGCATAACCACTGATGCCTTCAGTGTAGCGCAAGGCATCGCTTGTTATCTGCACAACCGGCGAGGGTTGAATCTCGTTATCTTTGCCGTATCTGAGTAGCTGGCTACCATCGGCGAGTTTCTCTGCCAGCTGTTCGCGGTTGTAGCGTTCGATCAGCGAAACCTGGGCGCCGGGCGGCAGGCCATCTACCTTCAGGCTGATAGCTTCGATAGTGAGGGGGTAATGTAAGAAGCGAATTTCGGGCAATGTCGCCTCAGGTGCGCCACGGACATCACGAATCGTGTAGCTGATCTTGAACTGCTGCTCACCCGCGGCGAGCGTGGGAAAACGCACCATGATCTTGTCATAGCCGTAACGATGGATGTCGATCTTCTGCTCGTTGCCGCCAACGGTGACGCGAAAATCGGTGAGATCCTGCGACCAGGGAAAGCGCCCGGCGAGAAAGCTGCGGTAGTACGTGCGCGCGGGATGCTGCCATGCCTCGGTGAGCATAAGTTCGTGCTCTTCGGAGACGTGCAGGTCAAAGCCCTTCAGCTCGGCGGACAAATGAACCCTGGAGGTTCCGATCTTCTTCTCGGTACTGGCGAGTGAGGGTACAGTCAGGGCAAATGCAAGAAAGAACAAAAGGCGATGCATGAGACTGACTGAAAAAACGGGTGGCTTTCGCCAGCGGTTTTTGGCTCTCATCGATTCTCCTTTACGCGCCATAAGCGATGCCCACCCGGAACGATGGCCCAACTGGCAAGTACGCCCGTGCACATTGCGGATGTCCTCAAATCGCACAAACCCGCGCTCAGCTTTGAGTTTTTTCCACCCAAAACACCCGAAGGTTCTGAGGCTCTGTTCCAGACAATCAGCGAGCTCAAACCGCTTGAGCCGGCGTATGTTTCGGTCACCTACGGCGCCGGCGGTTCGACGCGGCAGCTAACGCATGACCTTGTCGTGCGCCTAAGCCAGGAACTCGGCCTCACGATCGTCTCTCACCTCACGTGCGTGGGCGCTAGTAAAGATGAAATCCGCCAGATTTTGGAGCGCTACCAGGAAAGCGGCATTAGCAACATTCTCGCTCTTAGAGGAGATCCTCCCGTGAACAAGGATGTTCAGGGCGTCGCCGCTGGCAAGGAGGCCACTCCTGGCGCCGCGCCAAAAGAAGCATTCGCAAGATTTGTTCCCCACCCCGATGGCTTCCCTTACGCGGCAGAACTCGTTGCCTTCATCAGGAAACATTTTCCGCAGATGGGTATCGGCGTTGCGGGTTTTCCCGAAGGCCATCCCGAAACTCCCAACCGCCTGAAAGAGATCGAATACCTCAAGGCAAAAGTTGACGCCGGCGCAGATTACATCTGCACGCAGCTTTTTTTCGACAACCGCGACTTTTACGACTACTGCGAACGCTGCGAGCTCGCAGGCATCCATGTGCCGATCATCGCCGGCATCATGCCGATAACCTCGCGCAAGGGCATGCAGCGCATGGCGGAGCTAGCTCTCGGTTCGAGATTTCCTGCGAACCTTCTGCGCGCGCTCGCGCGCGCAGAAGACGACGAATATGCAGAAAACGTGGGCATCCACTGGGCGACCGAGCAGGTGCGAGACCTCATTGATAACGGCGTTGCCGGTGTGCACTTCTACACGCTCAACAAGTCGAAGGCGACTCTCAAGATCTACCAGTCACTGGGTATTCGCAAATCCACCGCGCTTATCCGCTGAGCGAAGCTCTGAGAAGAATCTGCGTTGCTGCGGTAATTTCTTCATCCGTTGTAAAACGGCCCAGGCTGAGCCGCAGTGCAGATTCCATGACGGCATCGGCAAGCTGCATCGCCTTGAGTACGTGCGACGGTCTTTCAGCACCGGAACTGCAAGCAGCCCCCGTGGAACAGGCGAGCTCATGCCGAAATCGGGCGATGAGTTGCTTATTGTTGTGACCGACAAAAGAGACGTTGAGAGCTCCCGCAACGCGGTTTTGCGGATCGCCGTTGACCACAAGCGAAGGAAATCTCCCTTGCAAGGCACTCTGCAGGCGATTTCTCAAAGTTTCTATGCGCGCAGCATCTAAGGATTGTTCGCTCACGGCTAATTCGAGCGCGTAAGAGAGCGCCGCAATAAGGGGAGCGTTAAGCGTTCCGGGTCTGAGCGAGCGCTGCTGGCTGCCCCCGAACAGGAGTGGCTTGATCGGCAGCGTCCGGTCTGCAATCAAGACACCGATGCCCTTTGGTGCATAGAACTTGTGTCCCGAAAAGACGATCACCGTGTCCGGGTGATTTGCCATCGCAAAGGGAATTTTACCAATGGCCTGAGTGGCATCACAGAAATAGACTGCTCGATGGGAAGACACAAGTTCGGCAATTCGCTCGGTTGGGTATATATTGCCCAACTCGTTGTTGACCGCCATAACACAGACTAAATCGGCGCCAGTTTTCAGCATAGTCTCGAGTTCGCTGAGGTTGATACGGCCCTTATTGTCAACAGAGAGCATGCGCAGCGCAATTCGTTCATCCTGCGCGAGAGACTGCAGATTTTCCAGTACTGCGGCATGCTCGACCGGAGAGCTGACAACGCGGGGTATTCTGTTTTTGGTGCGGGTAAACGCAGCGACAAACCCCTGCAGGAAAAGGCTGATACTTTCTGTAGCCCCCGAAGTGAAAATAATCTCTGCCGCATCGCAGGCGAGAAGGTCGGCAATCTTGTTTCGACTCGATTTTACGATTCTGTCCGCAGCGGTCCCGAGATCATGGTCAACGCTTGAGGGGTTAGCGAAGTTGTCTTTGAGCTCTTTACAATAGTACTCGAGCACACGCGGATCGACCGGTGTGGTAGCAAAGTAGTCGAGATAAACGCCATGTCTGACAGCTCTGCTGTCAGACATGGCAGACAACACAGCCTTCTTCCTGGTCTTCGCCGTCGAGCACGCCTTCGAGCACCTCGGCGAGCGTCTTATTGGGTTTACGCTGCTTTTGCAGTTTCACGCGCTTTTCGTGCTCGGCGATTATCTGCTCCTTGCGCGCAATGAGTTCCTCAAGCGATTCGTCCTGGTTCCAGGTATAGCGGCGCCCGTCGGGAAGGATTTTCTCGAAGCTTTTGGCTTTTTCGAACAGCGCGGGATGCTTTTCTGCAAGCCTTACCCATTCAATCTTGCGCTGGAAAAAGCAGAAGTAGCAGCCGGAACGCGAACGCCACTTGTAATATTCGGGCATGCCAATACCCGACTCTTCGAGAATGCGTTCGACATCCGCTTTCGTGATACCCGCGTCTTTAAAAGGAAAGACAACCTTGATATTGTCTTTGGTCGCAACATAGCCGCTGCGGTTCTCGTCGGCGCGTATTGCGACATAGCTTATCGCCTCGTCGTCGCCAATAAATTCTTCGAGCGGCTTGATTTTCATCTGCACCGTGCACCACCGCGATTGCGGCGACGGCAGAAAGTCATTGTACTTGGCTAAGAAATGCCTGAACCCCTGCGAGGCAGCGAGCCGCACGACTTTGATACCCAGCCGCGCTTCGAGACGGTCGATAAAGGCATAGGTTTCCTCGAGTTCTTCGCCCGTATCGCAAAAGAAGTATTCCAGATTGGGCACTTTATCGCGCATGTAAATTGCGAGCGCAGCCGAATCTTTGCCGCCCGAAATGCCGAGTATGTGGCGCACCGGTTTCTTTGCTGGCTGAGCAGCTTTTTCAGGAGTGTGTGTTTCCAGCTTCTTAGCCATGCTTTTGTTTATTGCGCTCTATCTTAATCTGCTTTGTTTCCATTGCAGAGGAAAAATCACTCCCTGTAGCTTCATCAGACAACACCTGTTGCAGAAGTTCCGCAAGCGCCGCCTGTCTGATGCGCTCGCTCGCTTCCTGCCAATGCGGCATCTGCATGAGCTCGCTCTTAATTGTGTTCACGAGCTTTTGTTCTGCCGCATCGACCCAAATGACTTCGCGCGCTTCACGCCCGTCAGGACTCGTGATGCTCACGAGGCGCGCATCAAACCTGCCATTTCCCGCGGCCTGTATTTTCGCAATCAGATGGTGCAAATTGAGGAATTTCTGCGCGAGTGTGGCCAAATTCGCCTCAAAGGTATGCCAGTCTTCGTCACGCCATGCTTCAGCCGGCTTGTCAGATACGACCATCACGACAGCTTCGAGCCATTGCTGCTCGTTCTTATCCTTGTCCTGGGCAGCATTTAAGAAGCGCCGCAATGCGGGATCGATAACTTGTCCGGATAGCAAGCCCGCCATAGTACTGAGGTACTCCCGCAAATTACTGCCTTGCGGGATGCGCAGAGCAGCAAGCAATGCACTCCTCGCTTTCTCGAGCAGCCTGGGGTATGCGTTCTGTAACTCGTGCAGTGCCTGGGCTAAAGCCCTGGTGAGTCCCCGTACTGCAGCGCTTGCCGGATCGCGTGAAGAGAGATCAAAACCCAGCGCGGCGGGAATTTCTCTGAAGATGAGCGTATCTGGTTCGCGCGCATTCACGAGCGCTGCACGCAGGCGCAGCGCGTTCTCGCTCAACTGCCGCGTCTGCTGTGTGAAGCGCGGCAGCGCTCTGCCGAATCGGATGAGCGGCTTTACTACAGCAAGCAGTGAATTGGCGCGCCGTGGTTCGGTTACCTCACTGCGGGTTGCCTGCTGAGGCCGCGCCGGGGTAATCGCAGCGCGGGGTGAAAAAGCATATGTTTTGATGAGTTCTTCAAAATACTCCGCCTCAATGCCTGAGACGACAAATTTTTTCAGAGCAAACCGCTCTGGCCGGCGCACAAGAATTTCGAGCAATTCGGGAGTAATTTCAGGAATAAAGCTGCCGTCCTGGTAGAGGCTCACGCTCTCTTCGTTTTCGAGCAGGTACTGAACAAGAAGCAGCGGAATTACGCCGTGGCGGATGCCATAGGGCGGCTCGGTCAAAATCCTAAACAGCTCGGAGAGCGGCCTTGCTTCTTTGGCCTCGCGCGCAAATTCTGCAATGGCTCGTCTTGCCGGGTCCAGGCCTTTTTTGTATTTATCGTCAGTGAGCGTGCGGAAAATGGAAACCTCAGGGCCATTACCGGTGAAATGATCCTTCGCGTTCTCCCGATATTTTAGCAAGCGTGAGACAATGTCTCCTCTTGCTTTCGCAATTTGCGCTGAAATGTTCTGCCGGTTAATGAGTTCATTTTTGAGCTTGAAGCCGGAGCTATAGACCGTATCGCACAGGGCTGAGGCGATCTGGCTCAGCGTACCTGGCCTTTTGGTGGTTCTACTCCGCGCTTTTCCTGCCTGCTTAGTCGCGCCATCCATATCCAGCGAGGGATTGCATTCTATACGAGTACCGTGACTGAGCAGGGTAAACTCCCTCTCGATGACTTCGCGCAGGCGTTCGGCCATCAGGTAATACCTTTCGGTTATCTCGCGGCGTGCGACGCCATCGAGCGCAAGCGCCTCACTGCCATGCATCAAGGACTCGAGCGCGAGAACTTCGCGCGCCAGCGTCCGCAAAGCATGTGTTTTGCTGGATGTAATACGAATGAGGGGAAACCTCACCCCCTCCGCTTCGCTCCTCCCCGTCTCCACATTGTGGAGAGGGGGCCGTCGGGTGAGGCTGAGAGCCAGTTCAAATAGAGATTTCTGCGATTCGGACTCGCGATGCTTGGGCTTCTTTTCCGTGATATCGTACAGGACATAACCATCACCCTTCGGTATGGAACTGCCGATTTGGTCACCATCGACAAAAAGTGCTGGAAAATACCGCAGAGTACCGAGTTCAAAACTATGCCGCGAGGCAACGACTGTTCGCAGGGCAAATTTCGTATTCAAAGCCTCTGCCAGGTTTTTTGGAACACGCCCCAGCTCCGCCTTGATGAGCGCTTCGACATCGTTTTCGCTGCCCGCCCAAAGCCGATACTCGTCGGCCTGTTTGCGGTAGGTAATGATGCGCTTCTCTAAGAGCTCTGACAGCGCCTGCGCATATTTATTTTCGCCGGCTGCCTGTGCGCGGACCGGTTGTTTGCCGCGCGGGGCATCTGCGGCATCGGCGAGCTGCGGCACATCTTGCACTGCGAGCAGCACCATTTCGTGCGACGCCCTGAGACTGCCGGTAGAAAGCGCGTTTAAGACGGCAATGGTCTTCAAAAGGTCGGTGTGTGTCTCATCGAGGTGTTCGTGTGCACGAATGCGGTCTCTGAGCTCCACGAGGCGCGAGAACCGCTCGATGCTCGCGAGATTAGCCGATTCGATGAAGTAGTCGTAGAGGTCGGACAGGCGCAGCAGGCGAGGCTTGTTCGCGTCAAACGCGGTGTGTGTGAGAAACGCCTGGAATCCATGCGGCTCATGGCCGGTGAGATAATTAAAGAGGGAGCGTTCGTTCTGCCCAAAGCGGGCGCAGAGCATGGGCAGCGCCCGCGCGGCAATCGGATGCAGCGGAAAGACCTGCGAGAAGCTATTCGATTGGCTGCCGAGGCGTTTCTGCCACATTGCGCCGATACGCTCTGCGGCTTTGGCAATTACCGGGTTGTGCTCGATTGCCGCAGCGATTAGCCCCAGCGTATTCTCTGCACTGTCGAGAAACGGAATATCTTCAAACCGGCCCTGGATTTTCTGCCATTCGGCGCGCTCGCGCTCGCCGAGCCTGCCGCCGTAATCGCTGAATGCAGAGTGCAAAAGGCCGAAGAAATAGACCGGAAATTTCTGCTGTGGTAACTCCGCCAGCATCTGCAGCAGGTAGACGTCGTTCTCGCCGATTGCCACCTGCTCGAGGTTCTTGCCCAACTCGTCGATCGCGACAACGACCGGCCGCACCTGCGATAGCATCGTTATCGCCTCCATCAGCCTGGTATTCCTGCCCGGTTTGCCCGCCTGGCTCTGCCGCAAAAATTCCCGTGCGCAGGTATGGGCGTACTTTTCTGCCTGGCCCGATGCATTTGAGGTGCCATCGTGGATTGCCCGCGCGAGAGTCATACCGATGCTTTCGCTGCGCGAGACTGCCACCGCACGCAGAAACGGTTTTGTCAGCG
>CAYOZO010000046.1:0-23134 GCA_964408405.1 uncultured Turneriella sp. | reverse complement strand
CCGGGCAGGCAGCCGATTGCCATCACGAAAAATTTGCCAGAACTTTGGCGCTCCACCTACGCTGACATACGCAAAGAGATGCGCGGGCAATACCCGAAGCACTTCTGGCCCGAAGACCCGCTGTCGATGCAGGGCACGACGGGCACGAAGAAGGCGTTTGATCGTCATAAGCAGCGAGGTTGAATTTTCAGAATTTTTTTTGTGCGCGCCTGGCTGCCGCCGCCTTCTTTTTCGGTGTGCGCATGCGCTCGCGCGCCTTTTTTTTCACCTGCCGAGCAAATTGTGGAAACTGCCCAAGCACCACCTGAAAGCTGTCCTTGTCGAGCGTATAAAGATCGCAGTACTCTAATGCTCGCACCGAGGCATTGCGGGGCTGTGCCATGAGCAGAGCGATTTCACCGAAAAACCCACCCTCGGCGATGGTCGCAAATACCTGGCCCGTTTTTTCTGAGAGCACCTCGACGCTGCCCCGGCTGATAAAGTACATATTATGGCCGATTTCGCCTTCGCGGAATATGTAGTCGCCGGGCGTAAACATCGCGGGGGTTAATTTCATGACGATCTCTTTGATGAAGGCATCAGATGCTCCCTTGAAGATCGGTACCTTTTCGATGACATCGGCATGAATGTGCATCGCGAGCTCTTTCTGCAGCGCGCTCGGCAAATCTTTCAAAATGAGATTTTCATCATAACCGCGCCGGCTCTCCCACATATAGCGGTAGTAGTGGCGCAGCTTTTGTCGCAAGGCGATGGGTATGTCACGGTACTCGAGAAAGAGGTTCAGGCGATTGATCTTTTCCTGGTACTTCGAGCGCGCGATATCGAGGTTCGCCAGCAGGCTCGCGATGTTACCGATCATGTATCCGAAGAGACCGACACCGATGATTTCCACCACAACCGTGTAGGCGATCTGCGGAACGGTGAGCGGAGTAATGTCGCCATAGCCGATGGTGGCAAAGGTTGTGACGGCCCAGTAAAATGCCCGGAGATAATTTTCTGCGGCGTTGTAATCAGGTTTAATATTACCCATCACTATCCAACCGCAGGCCGCCCAATGCGCCACCATCAGCATCCAGAGCACAAGAATGCCGAGTCGGATCATGCTCGGGTTGAGAAAATCCGCATGGCGCCAGCGGTTGATCAGTTCTTTGAGATGTAACAAGCGCACGAGCCTCGCAAGCCTGAACACCGGCGCGACATCGAAAGCATCAGGAGCAGCACCGAGGAGAATCGGCCCCATCAAAAGATCGAACGGAAAGAGCGAAATGAAATCCACGACAAACCAGGTGCGCAAGTAGTGGCGTTTGATTTGAGTTAGATCATCGACGCGTTCGCCCCGATCATAATACGCCGTGCGAAAGCTTAGAATCATATCGATCAGAAAGACGCTGGTCAGAAAAATTCCCGAATAGATCAGGAAAACTTTACCACGGAGCTTATAGACGAGCTCGAGGGGACCCAGCACCGCCATAGTGAGCGTGACGAGGAACAACAAGAAATCCCACAGAGTGCGCGCGCGCGAGTCAGGCAGCAATACAGTCGGAGAAGAGGTCATGGATGCGACATAACCAGTAAGCATGCACGAGGAAGCTACCGGCCATGCTTCATTTTCGACGGTCAGACTGACGCACTGAAGCGTGGGTCAGGATTATGCGAACGAGTGGCTAGCAGGATGTTGAAAAAATCCCGTGCTCGCTGCAGACGCCGCGATTCGCGATGCGAACCGCTTGCGAAACGGCCATAAATGGCCTGTCTGCAGCTGCGCTCGGTTTCAACATCCTGCTTCGTGGCTGTTTTTCAACAGCCTGTTAGACATGCACAACGACCGATGCGTCGCGGCGCTGCGGCAAGTGCGGATTATTGGCCCAGATCTGCTCGAGAAAGCCGAGCTTTTCGTGCTCGGGAATTTTCACGTCAAAGACCTTACCTGTGGAATCCACGACAACGTGGTCATGGTCTTCGGTATTCGAATCAAACAGCTGCACGTCGCTGCGCGCTTCGACCTTTTTCAGCAGGCCATGTTCGACAAAGAAGTTCAGTACGTTGAAGACCGTCGCACGCGAAACCTTGGGATACTCTTCGTTGATTTCGCGGAAGATCTCTTCGGCGGTAAAGTGCCGATGCGACTTGAAAATATGGGCCGCAATCTCGAGCTTGGGCAGCGAAATGCGCAGCCCGCGGCTCTTGAGGAAATCAACAAGTTCAGCCCTGGTCTTCATAATTCTCTCCGTTGCAAGCTAAACATATATTTAGAGCTTGTCTATTTTTTTGGGCTACGCAAAGCCATGCACTTTCACACGCACCTTGACGGGGGGCGGCGTCCAGCCCCCCGGAGCAATGCCATCTTCTGTTAAACCCTGCGCCTCATCGTAGATGAAACCGCAGACAACACATTTGAACTTACGCATTTGTTCCTCCTTTTTGATAACTCGCGCGGGTTATTTTGCACCCACGGCGCTCAACGTCGCTTCGTAGCGCTTTGCGTGTTTCTCTTCGACCTTTGCCAGCGCTGCAAAACGTTTCGCCGCAATTTCGAGCGTGCGCTTGAAGAGTCCCGCATGGTCTTTCGACTCGCTGATCTGTTCGTCGAATTCGGCTGCGGCCGCGCTGTTGCCCTCTTCGACCGCTGCGTGGCGAAATTTGGGATACATCTCTGTGTACTCGTAAGTTTCACCTTCGATCGCGTAGCGGAGCACATCTTTGACACCGAGCTTTTCTTTGGGGAAAAGCAGCTCCGCATGCCCCAGCGCGTGCTGTATCTCCTGCGCGGCAGTCTCTTCAAAGACCTTCGCCGTCGCCTCGTCGCCCTGCTCACGGCAGATGCGCGCGAAATGCAGGTACTTCATGTGAGCCATCGATTCGCCTGCAAAGGCTGCCTCGAGGTTTTTCACTGTCACTGAATCTTGCTTTTTCATTTTTCCTCCTGATGCAGGGAGTTTCTTACTTTCCCTGCCTATCGACTCGGCCGGAGCCTGGGTCTTATTTAGATTGATTATAACTTAATCTAAATTTAGACTTTGTCGTTTTTTTGAGCGATTCGCAGTTCTTGCAGGTGACCTAAGTTTGGAGAGCCGAGCGCGGCCTGTCGCGTGAGGACTGGCTTTTGCCGAGAATTTCTGGCTCGGCATATTACGATATTAAGACCTTGTTATCTATTGTATTGACAGTCTGGCGCTGTTTATTTTTCTCTTACCATGAACGGCGGAGAAATAGCGGCACGGGTGATTGCCGCACATGGAGTCGATGCGCTCTTCACCCTGATTGGCGGTCACGTGTCGCCGATTCTGGTCGAAAGCAAGAAGAGGGGCATACGCGTCGTCGATACGCGCCACGAAGTGAACGCAGTTTTTGCCGCCGATGCCTGGGCGCGCCTCAAAGGCATTCCCGGAGTCGCCGTGGTTACCGCCGGCCCGGGTGTTACCAACGCGATCACCGCGGTGCGCAATGCGCTCATGGCGCAGTCACCGCTGGTTTTAATCGGTGGCGCCACAGCGACCGCACTGCGCGGCCGCGGCTCGCTGCAGGATATCGACCAGATTGAACTCATGCGCTCCAACGTGAAGAAGGCGCTGCGGGTGAATAAACTCACCGACATCGCGCCAATGCTGACAGATGCTTTCACAACCGCAGCAGCAGGTGTGCCCGGCCCCGTGTTTGTCGAGATTCCTGTAGATCTGCTCTACGAAGAGAAGATCGTTCGCGAATGGTACGCCGATGCTGCGCCAAAAGGTAAAAGCCTCATGGCGAGGATCATCCGCGGTTACCTGAAATGGCACGTGGCAAAACTGTTTCGAGGCTCAGCCTCAGTTAAAATTCCCGAAGTCAAAAAAAATCCGCCACACTTTGTTTCTGACAATCTGCTGGCAAAACTCTCTGCAGCCATTGAAAAGGCAGAGCGTCCGCTCGTGCTGGCAGGCAGCCAGGTTGTGCGCGATGCGCGGATGGCCGGCGACGTGCGCGCGGCACTCGAAAAACTCGGCATTCCGGTCTATCTCTCGGGTATGGCGCGCGGGCTTTTGGGCGACAGGCACCCGCTGCAGTTCCGGCAGAAGCGCAAAGAGGCGCTCAGAGAGTGTGACCTGGTAATTCTGCTCGGTGTGCCTGCGGATTTTCGCTTGAACTACGGCGCGCACATTAATCGGCGCGCCTACCAGATAAACGTCAACCTTGATCGCAAAGATCTGAAAAAGAACAAGCGACCGCATATTGCTGCGCGGGTCGATGCGGGCACGCTGCTCATTAAGATGGCAGAAAAAGGCATCTTTGCCGACGCGCAAAAAATTGCCGCCTGGAAGGCAACACTTGCGCAGCGCGAAAAAGCGCGCGAAGCCGAGATTCTAAAATCTGCCTCTGAGAAGATGAAGCTGATCAACCCGCTGGATTTTTTTCTTAAAGCGGCGCCGGTGTTGGCAAAGGAGACAATCCTCATTGCGGATGGCGGTGACTTTGTCGCGACCGGCGCTTATACGCTGAGGCCCGGCGGCCCGCTCACCTGGCTCGACCCGGGTGTGTTTGGCACTCTGGGAGTCGGTGCGGGCTTTGCGCTCGGCGCCAAGATCGCACGGCCCGAGTACGACGTTGTAATTCTCTACGGCGACGGCTCGGCGGGTTACAGCATCATGGAATTCGATACCTTTGTGCGGCACAAGCTGCCCGTGGGTGCGATCATCGGCAACGACGCCTGCTGGTCGCAGATCTACCGCGACCAGGTCGAATTTCTCAAAGACGACATCGCCTGCATGCTCAACTATTCGCACTACGACGAGATCGCGAAAACCTTCGGCGGCGGAGGTATGACGATCTCGAAGCCGGCGCAGGTAAAGGTGGGCCTGAATGCGCTGAAAAAGAGCCTGAAGAAGAAACAGCCCTTTATTCTGAACGTGCTAATTGGCCGCAACGAATTCAGGAAAGGCTCGATATCGATGTAGGGCAAAAGACAATTAACCACGGCGCGCACGGCGAGGCACGGAGGAAGCATGAAACTTAAACCTGATCCGAAGCAGATTCCTAAACCCTGGCTTAAGCATTACGACAAGCACGTGCCGGTTAGTCTCAACTACCCGCGCGAGAGCCTGCCTGAACTCTTCGCGAAAAGCTGCACAGAAAATTCTCACCGCGTGGCATTGCAGTTCTTAGGTAAGTCGTTGCGTTACTGCCAGGTTGAAGCCTCTGCCACTGCGTTTGCCGCTTATCTCGCCGAACAGGGTGTGAGGAAAGGCGACCGTGTGTTTTTGATGCTGCCCAACAGCCCGCATTTTGTGATCGCCTATTATGCCATTCTGAAACTCGGAGCGGTTGCGGTACCGGCAAGCCCGCTCGACACCCCCACCGAGGCGGAGTATAAGTTTGCGAATTCGGGCGCGAAGCTCGTCGTTTTTCTCGACTTGCTGTACGACAAGGTAGCAAACCTGCTGCAACAGAACCCCGATACTCCGGCGGTTGCGGCTGACGTAAGCGAGTATCTGCCTTTTCCCAAGAACATGCTATTTCGTCTCAAGAAGAAATCCCTCGGCAAGATGCTGCCCGATTTCACGCGCACGAACCTCAGCACCTTTGCGGGTGTGTTACGACAATACCGCAATCGCACTGCTGAACCGGTTCAGATTAACGGCGATGACACTGCGGTGATGATCTACACCGGTGGTACGACGGGTGTTTCAAAAGGTGTCGTGCTGTCGCACCATGCGATGGTCGTCAACATGACGCAGGCGCGCATCTGGGGCGATCTCAGCAAAGAGGATGTCGGCCTCTGCGTGCTGCCCTTCTTTCATGGCTTCGGAATCAGCATTGGGCTTAACCTTTCGCTGAGTTCAGGCGGCAAGATGGTGCTAATGCCGCGCTGGGATGAAGCACAGGCAATTCGCCACTTCGAAAAAGACGGCATCACGGTTTTTGCCGGCGTACCGACGATGTACAACGCGATTCTGAACCACAAAAACTTCGCGAAGTTGAAGAAGGCCAAACTGCGCGGCTGTTTTGTCGGTGCAGCTCCGGTGCCTGAAGCGCTTAAAGTGGCGTTCAAGGAAAAAACCGACGGCACGCTGATCGAAGGTTACGGCCTCACCGAAGCCGTCACGGCAAAATGTGCAAATCCCCTCTATGGACTGAAGAAAGAAAAGTCGATCGGAATCCCATGGCCTGACACGCTGATGGCGATCGTCGATGAGAAAACAGGCGAACTGTTGCCGCCGGGAAAAGAGGGAGAAATCATTCTGCACAGCCCCGACCTCATGAGCGGCTACTGGCAAAATCCGCAGGCAACCAACGCGACCATCAAAGAAGGCTGGCTCTATACCGGCGACATCGGCCGCATGGACGAGGACGGTTATTTCTACATCGTTGACCGCAAAAAAGACCTGATCATCACCGGAGGTTACAATGTTTACCCTGCAGAGATTGAAGAGGTACTCTACCAGCACCCGGCCGTGCTTGAGGCATGCGTGGTAGGCGTCAAAGACGATTATCTTGGTGAAGTCAGTAAGGCTTTCGTTGTACCGAGGCCCGGCGTGGATCTCGATGGCGAGACGCTGAGGGCCTTTCTTGCCAGCAAATTGATACAGTACAAAGTGCCGAGGCAATATGTATTCAAGGACTCTCTGCCGAAGAGCCCGGTCGGCAAGATATTAAGGAAAGAACTCAGGGATTAACAGTCACCTGGGCTGAGCACTGGTCTGAAACGCCGGTCGCCTGCGCGCGTATGCGTATCGTCTCGGCAACGGTGTAGCGCAGGTCGCTCCAGGTGGCGACACCCTGCACCGCTGACCGGGTGAGATTGCCCGCGTCGGTGCTCGAAAGCACGCCGGCCCCCGGATTCGGACAGATTGTCACGTGAGCCGAAAGCGTAATCGCCGAAACAAAATCTTTGTCAACGCGACCATTGACGTCGGTCGCATACAGCGACACCGAACCTGTGCCGGTGAAATCCTGGTTAACAGTGCCCGTTAATCCGGTGAAAGAATTCTTGCCCTGCAATTCCGTTGCGGCCACTTCGATCGCCATAGCGCCGCTGGCGAACGCGGCGACGTTTGGCTGAATGTTTGACGAAGCCTCAACAACATCGACATCTTTCTGTGGGTCAAACGCAACGGCGGTGGTTTGCCCATCGGTAGTATTGCCGTTGACCGAGCTGCGAATCTGGCCCTTGAGCTGGTAGGTCTTTCCGGTCGGATCGCCGTCAGTCACGATAATGTTGCCGAAATCGGTAAACGTGACGACGTTACCTGACACGCTGCCGACAGTATTGTTACTGCCCGGCCCTTCGAGTATGAAGCGCAGGTCGGGCCCATCGGCGGTACCGGTCAGCGTGAAGCGTAACGTCTTTATTTCGAACGGGTAACCGTCACGCGCACCGTTTTCTTTCACGGTGAATTCAAGAATCGTCTGCGCCTGGTTGATATTGTTGGCGATGGAGCTTATGGTTGCCGGCGTTGCGGTCGCCGTCTTTTCGATCAGCCCCGACGCAATACCCGCACCCTTGCCTCCTTCGGTGAAAGTCACACCGAGCGGGTTCTGCGCAATGCAACCCGACAGGAGTGCAAGTGCCGTAACGAGAGTAAATCCGCCTTGCTGTAATCTCTGTTGCATCAGAAATAATACCCCACACCCATACGGGCATTTAGCTCTGCCTGCGCACCGCCGGCAAAATGGAAGACCGTCGCCGAAGGCGAGATGATAATCGCCCAGCGCGGGTGCGGCGCATACTTGAAGATGAACCCCACCTGCGAGAGAAAGTAGAACTGGTCGATCGTCTGTTCAGAGAGCGCAAGCCCTGCCGTGGTATCGACCGGTTTGCGCGCCAGTCGCGAATAATCAAACCGGAAATTCGAGTAACCGAGGCCGAAACCCGCGAACGGCTCAAGCCTGAACCAGCGCAGCACAAAACTGTAACCAATCGCCGGGACCAGCTCGCCCGAAATGAGCCTCGTCGGTACTGCCTGCCCGTCGCGGTTGTAGTCGCGTTTACCGTACCCGCCGTGCAGGCTGACCTGTGCAAAGATCGGCCACTTGTAGCGGCGATTGAAGGCGTCGAGCACGTTGTGCCGCTGGTAAGTGAGCGCAGCACTCAGGTACGGGAAATCGGCACTCGAGACCGTTGCTGCGCTGCTGAGGTTCGCGGCGACTTGAGAAAAGCCGGCGGCACGCATGCCGGCTGCTAGGATTAACGTGCGCTTACCTTTTTCCGGGTCGTAGTAGGTACCGCCGCTTGCCTTGAGCTCCTGCTGAGACGGCAGCGCCTGCGCCATAATCTCGCCGAGTTCGAGCGCGATCTTGTTGAATGTCTCGAACATGTTCGCCGAGAGCGGGGCTTCGGTGCGAAAATTGACGAGCATACGGCCCGATTCCATTTCGTAGACGTTGAGGTTGAGGCGCAGCCTGTTGCCCACAACCGAGTACCTGCCATTCATCACCAGGTCTTGCCGCAGCCACTCACCCATCTGTATTGCGGCAGACTTGGTGTGCAGGTCTTCATCTTGTATGAAGTTGTTTTTCTGTGTCTGCGCGATCGCTTCGTCTTCGGGATGAAAAAAGAAGAACTGCTCGGCGAGCTTCACCCTGATTGCCTCGGCAAGCGACGGCCCGATATACGCATTGTCTGCGTTATTGCCTTCTTGCACTGGTGACAGCACCAGCAGGCGCTTGACCGTCGGCGCGGCAGCAAGCGGACTTAAGCAGAGAACAAGCAGGACTAGCCGGAATGGCCGCATAGCGTTCCGGCTGGCGTATGTTGCTCTGCGTCAAGCAGATTAGTTACGACAAACCATGGACACAACTGCAGAAACAACCGAATTTGCCGACATCACCGCCGACGCGAAACGCCGCATGTTTGACCTGGGCATGAAAATTTACGGCGTTGCGGCCATCGACCGCAAAGACAAGGCAGCGCGGGAACAGGGCCTGGGCACCTGCCCGCAGGCGGCGCTTTCGGCAACGCCCGACATCGTACGCGCCGAACTCGGTATTCCCGAAGAGAACAAGGTGCTCGTTGGCCTAAGCCTCGGCTACCCGCTGCCCGACCCCGAACTCAACCGTTTCCACACGCCGCGCGAGGCGTACGAAGAGAAGGTGAAGTTTTATTCTTGAGCATTCTTGGGTCCAAATCAAGAAGGAGTTTACAGCCTGATATAATTTGGCATTTTGCAAAATATAGACTCTATGAACGGTGGCCGTTTTGCAAGCACTGCTGAAACTGCGGTGGTCCACGGGCACAACCTGCAAGATCGGCTGTTCCTGAGCTGGCTTAACAAGCTCGAGCAGCTCGACTATGCATACCAACCGATAGTCCATCCCACAACAGGAATCACGTATGGCGTTGAAGCCCTGCTGAGGGGAACGCACGAGCTGGGCTACCCCACGCCCAAAGAACTCTTCGATGCGGCGTTCGCAGAGCAGGCGCTTTTTTTCGTTGATGTTCGCCTGCGGGAAAAAGCCATAGCGAAGTTCCGTACAATACCGAACCATCGGCAACTTGTACTTTTCTACAATTACGATCCGCGCATTCTCGAGATGCCCGACTACCGCCCCGGAGTCACAGAACAGCTAATGGCTAACTCCGATTTGAGCACCGACCAGATATGTCTCGAGATCAACGAAAAATACCAGATCCGCTCGCCGGAAATTTTGAACGGTTTTGTGCGCAACCTGAAGAGTCGCGGTCTGCGCATTGCGCTCGACGATTTCGGATCAGGATACGCCGGCTTCGAGCTGTTTTATCACTCAGAACCCAATTTCCTTAAATTTGACAGATTCCTCATCAGTGGCATTCAGTCGGACCCTCGCAAGCGAAGCCTCTGTTCAAACCTGGTAAGCATGTGCAAGATACAGGGAGTTACCGCGATCGCTGAAGGCATCGAAACTGAGGCTGAATTTAAGGTATGCCGATCGCTGGATTTTGACCTTGTTCAGGGATACTTTATTGAGCCGCCTGCACTTGAAACAGAAACTCTGCAACAGCGCTACGAATTCTCTGCGCTTAATACCCCCCGCAGACAACGCGAAGGCGAAGATACTGAGCTCATACTAAAGAATATGTCGCGCAACGCTACGATCCACATCGATGACGATGTGAGAACCCTGCTCGATAAATTCCAGAACCAGGATGAAGCAAATTTTTTCCCCGTCCTCGACAGCAATGACTACCCGCTCGGCATCATACATGAACGATCTCTGAAGCAATACATTTATTCGCCGTTCGGCAAAGAACTGCTCTCTAACCGCTCTGTCACCCGAGGCCTGCGCAGTTTCGTGACTCCCAATCCGGTGGCCGATATCAATACCCCGCAGGATCGCATACTCGAGATTTTTGTCAGCAACCCGGACTGTGAGGGAGTGATTCTCGTGCAGAACATGAAGTACTGCGGCTTTCTGGATGCGAAGTCGCTTCTGGGTATCATAAACGAAAAGAAAATTGCAGCCGCGCGCGATATTAATCCTCTTACCGGTCTGCCGGGTAATCAGGTAATCGAAGAATACCTGACGCGCACACTAAGCGCCGGCGAAAGATTTTATTACTATGTCTATCTGGATTTCGATCATTTCAAACCTTTTAACGACCGGTTTGGTTTTCGCCAGGGCGACCGGGCGCTGAAGCTTTTTGCCGACATACTTCGGGGATACGCTTCCGAAACTATACTGGCCGCACACATCGGGGGCGACGATTTCTTTCTGGGTATCGCGCTGCCCTCGCAACAGGACGAAGCAGTTCGTGATCTTGTGCAACAGATTATTCAGAGGTTCCTTGAGGAGAGCCGGCCGTTCTTCACGCCTGAAGAAAGAGCACAGGGATATTACACTGCCATGGACAGATACAAACAAGTGCGGCAGTTTCCCTTACTTGCGGTCAGCGCCGCAATCATCGTTGTCTTGCCGGATTCAGGCGCAGTCAACCCCGAACGAATTCCTTCTGAATTGGCTGTGCTGAAAAAGCAAGCAAAGGCCGACCCGTCGCGCATTGCTATGGCTACGCTCAGCCCTGGTTCGCGGCCAATGCTCAAATGACGCCGCGCATAGGGCCTTCCTGCCCGGCATGATTCTGGCGAAACATTTGGTACACCTGCGCATAGATCTCGACGCTTTTCGCTGCATCGGACATGCCGCCTATCCGCTCGAGAAACGCCAGCTGTTCTCTCAGCGGCCAGAATTCATGGATGCGAGACCCCAGCGCGCAAGCCAGATCAGCTTCAAACGACTCCTCGCGTGATAACTCGCGAATTGACCTGCCAGGTGTCACCGGCAATTCGGCGGCAGCCTTGAGGCAGTTGACAGCCGCAATAAACTCGGCGCGGACAGCTGCAGGCACGAGACAATGCCGCCTGACGGCCAATGAGTTTTCAGCATCCATAGCTCCCACTCGACACAGAGAATGGAGCGTCAAGCAATCATTTCGTCAAATGACGAAATGTGCAGATGAAAAACCCTTCTCGGATGGGCCGACAAGACGAGCAGCGCGAAGAGCACGGTCGTCATGGTTGGCGTACCGGAGCCACGCGGGCTTAAGCATTGACGTTACACGTCATTCGTGTAACTCCTGACTGGGGTGTTTATTGCGCCACAAGAGCCTCTCCCTCTTTAGAAAAAGGCTTGTAAACGCAGGTGCAGCGCAATAATGTGACATAATATGCTCGAGTACGCCCTGCCGGTGGCGGCATCGCTCTTCTTCACGCTATTCCTGCGCCGCCTCGACAAGTCTAACGTCAACCTCAAGAAAATCAAGGCCATTGCTGAACGAGCAGAGCGCGAACTGGCGGAGCTAACCCTCAAGAAAAAAGAAGAACTCAAAGACGCAACTGTCCGCTTCGATTCGCTGCTCATCAACGCAGATAAATATCTCGGCATGCTGCACGAGAAGCTCGAACAGGCCAAGGCAGACCTGACCTCTGTCGAAAGCACAAGGCAAAACCTGCGCGTGATGGATAGTGAACTACAGTCGCTCGATAACACGACGCGTTCGGTCAAAGACCAGCTCAAATTTATCAACGACTCGCTCGATAAAATCGACCAGCAGCAGAAAAAGATCAAGAAGCTGCAAGAACACGTCAAACAGGTCGACGACGAAGCGGCCAACATGATCGACGCATTCCAGGCTGCACTCAAGGACAAGTCGGGCGAAATTCTTGCGGTGCTGGAAAAGAAGTTCGAAGAAATCACCAACGAAACGCTGCGCATGCAGGGCGAGCTGCGCGACGACCTGATGGCGCGGCATGTCGATCTCAAAGCAGAAGTCGAACACAGTTACGAACAGCTCGAAATCGATCTCAAGAAAAGCGCGCAGGATCTAACGCTCAACATCGAGCAGCGCATCCAGACCCAGATTCAGGCTGTAACCGATCTGCAGGAGCGCATTTTCTCAGCAGAAAAAAATCTCGAGGTTACTATCCCGGACATGATACGGGATATCAAGAACGACCTGCTGCGCGACATGCACGAACAGGCGCAGAAGCTCGAGACGCTGAAGCTGACGCTGAACGGTACTGAAGACACGATGCGAAAAAAGCTGCAGGCCTTCCGGGAAGAGTTGGAGCAACAGCGTTCACTGCTCTTCCACGAAATTGCTGCTGAAGCCGAGCGCATACGCGAGCAGATCTCTAATCTCGATCTGGACGCACTCGCCAAAAAAGATGAGATCATCAAATCGGCGCGCAGCGAAGCGCAGAAAATTCAGAAGAATATCGAAGAATTCAACGACCAGTACAGTCGTGCACGCGAGACGCTCTTTCAGGAAGCTGCGCGCCGTGAAAGCGAACTTGCCCGTCGCCTCGACGAGATCGAGGACCTAAGCAAGGGTATTAGCGCGCAGCTGGCGCAGAACCGCTCGCGCAGTCTGGAAGAGATGCAAAATGAACTGCAGAAAGCGCTCAGTGAAATTAAGACAGCCTCGCGCGAACTTTTTAGCGACATCGAAGAAGAAATCCTGCGCGAGTCGGGAATGCTGCGCGAAAAGCTTAGCTCGGTACAGGCTGAAGTAACGCAGATAGTGCAGCAGACAGAAGAGCGCTGCGAAAACCTCGAAACCAAAGTTGCGGATATATCGCAGAGCACCGAAAAGGAATTTGCCAACTACCTGAAAGAACTTAAAAAAGCCGCAGAGAAAGGACTTAACGATTATCGCGAAGAGCTCAGCGAGCGCGAACGGCAATTCATGCAAAGCCTCACTAGCCTGGATAAGAGCCTGCGCGACAAGATTGCAGACGCCGATCGCCACTTCGAAAGCGCGCAGGCGCGTCTCGAAGAAATCGTCAAAGATGCCCGCAACGCTCTGCATAAAAACAACCTCGAGATCGAGAAAAATCGGGCTGAACTCATGCGCGAGATGGATTCTGAGCTCGAAGATCGTCTGAATCACGCACGCCATTTTATCGAGGAAGCCCAGGAAAAATCCGCCAATGCGTTTGCCGATGCGTTGTCTAAATTCCGGACGCGCATCGAAGAGAAAGAGAACGAGTTTAGTTCGAAAATAGAACTGCACATTGCGCGCTTCTTCGACATGAAGAAAAGTCTCGAAGCCTCGCAGGAAAGCCTGATCGAGAATCTGCAGTCAGAAAAGCGGAGAATCGAAGCCGAAATGCGGCAGGCCAACGATGCGCAACTGAAACTTTTCGACCAGGAACTCGCTGAGCGCGAGACGCGTCACCGCCAGCAGCTCATCGCGATGAGCTCGGAATCCGTCAGCGACTTCCGCAACAAGGTGAGCGAGCTCATGGATCGCCTGATGGAAATGAAGTCCGACACCACGTCCACCTTCCGCGAGTTCCAGGAAAACCAGCAGGAAGTCTATGCGGCAATCGTCGAAGAAACCCGCGCCACAGGCGAAGAAATACGTGACCTTAAAGAGGCACTGCGCGAGCTTAAAGCCGAGGGCCTGAGTATCGAAAAGAGCAAGCAATCCGCCGAAAGTATGCGCGCCCTCATTCGCGAGCTTTCGCAGAAGA
Organism: uncultured Turneriella sp.; assembly: GCA_964408405.1. Taxonomy (GTDB): domain Bacteria; phylum Spirochaetota; class Leptospiria; order Turneriellales; family Turneriellaceae; genus Turneriella. The sequence goes on along the minus strand of CAYOZO010000046.1, from coordinate 9,209 downwards.
TCGAGCAGGCCGAAAGCAAGAACCAGGTACTCGGCGAAGTCTACCAGCGCGTTGAAGAACTCAAGGAGATGCGCACCAGGTTAGAAACAGAACTGCTGATGCTCAAAGAGAAGCGCGACAAAGTCGATCGTCTCGAAGAAAGCATCAACTTCGTGCTTGCGATGCAGAACGAAATCGAAGCAAAAGCCATACAGCTCAAAAAACTCCAGGCCAATCTCGATGAATTTTCTGCGCACTATGCGCGGCTCGACGAAGAACGCCGTAAGGCAGACGTACTGATGCAGAACCTCATCGACGAGAACAGGCTGATCCAGAAAACCATCGAGAAGATCGAAGCGCAGGACAAGCACATCGATTCGCTCAACGAGGGTATTGCTCAGCTCAATGGTTTCTTCCAGCGTGTTGAGCAGCGATCGCACCTGCTAAAAGACCAGCTCGATACCATCACAGAACAGATGATGAGTCTGCACAAAAACGAACAGGAGTTGCAGTCGATCCAAAGCCGCTTCATGGAAATCGAAGATCTCATGGCGGATATCGAGAAGAAGAAGACACAGATTATCGCATTTAACAAGCAGTTCGAAGAGCTGCGCAAACAGATGTCGACAAGCGTACAGCAGATCGAACGCATCGAGCAGAATGCAGAAAGCAAGGTTCGCCAGCTTTCGGAGTTCATGAGAGCGCTGGATGATGAGACCGAAAAAAAGGTCACACTAACGAAGACGCTCTCGCCTGCCGGTGTCGGCGACAAAAAAGACATGGTGCGAAAGCTTTCGAGCTTCGGCTGGACGGCAGAAGAAATCGCGGCGCGCGTTAATCTTGATATCAACACGATCGAGACCATACTGTCGATGCCGGGATAACATCCGCCGCAATGCCAGGCGCCGCACAGAAGCGCCGGTATGAGTTGCCATGATATCGCTTCCTGAGACAGGCCTCTTTTCTGCTGAACAGCTCAAGGTATTATCACGCCTTAAAGTCAAAGACGTAAGGGATCTCTTCTATTACCTCCCTCGAAAATATATCGACCGCTCACAACAGCTCGACCTGCGCAATTCGCGTTCCGGTGATTTTGTCACAGTTGTGGGAAAAATCCTGCACGCCGAAATGAAGTATGCGGGCCGACGGCGGTTCACGATCAAAGTAGAGGCAAATGGCTTTATTATCTATGCCACCTTCTTCAACGCAGGTGTCTATCTGCAAAAAGCCCTGACTGTAGGCAAAGAGATTGCCTGCTGGGGCAAGCTTGAGGTTTTTCGGGGCCGACTGAGTCTTATGCACCCGGAATGGGAGATTCTGACTGAAGAGGGCACTAAACACACGGGCCGTATTGTCCCTATCTATCGCATCACAGAAGCAATGCGCAATGCTTTTCTCACCGTCAAAACGCTGCGCGAAAAGATTGAAACCTGTCTAAAGCGCTACGAAAAACGTATCACTGATTATATTCCCGACGAATACCGCAGCGCCCTGAGACTGCTGCGCGTCGCCGAAGCGCTGCACAAGATACATTTTCCCGAGACTCTCGAAGAGACAGAAGATGCGCGTCGCCGCATGGCATTCGATGAGCTCGTACTTTTTTCCGTACTGAACGAAGAAAAAAAAGCTGCCGTGCGCCGCATCGAGAAGGGCTTCCGCCTTGTTCTGACGCCGGCGATCAGCCAGGAAATCGATGAACTGGTCAAGGGATTACACTTTGAACTGACGGCTGACCAGCAAAAGGCGGTCGAAACACTCTTCAAAAACAGTGCGGCAACCTACCCGGTGAACCACCTGCTCATGGGCGATGTCGGCAGTGGCAAGACGCTCGTTGCTCTGCTGCTTGCGCTGTTTTACATCAGACACGGCCTGCAGGTTGCCTACCTCGCACCGACAGAAATACTCGCGCGCCAGCACTACCAGACCTTCCTCAACTACCTGCCAAAGGGCTCGTTCGAGGGCATTGAACTGGTCATCGGCAAAGACGCAGCAAAAGAGCGTCGGGCAAAACTCGACCGCCTCGCGCGCGGCGAATCGCTCCTCGCGATGGGTACGCATGCCCTGATCCAGGAAGATGTTACCTTCAAAAATCTTGCCCTTATTATTATCGATGAACAGCACCGCTTCGGCGTAGAGCAGCGCGAGAGATTGCGCGCGAAAGGTAACTCCCCCGATCTGTTGTCGATGACCGCGACCCCTATACCGCGCACTTTGACTCTCGCCTATTACGGCGATCTCGAACCCATCTACCTGAAGCAGAAACCCAGGAACCGCATCAAGATCGACACGCGCATCTTCAGCGAAATCGAACTGCCGCGCATCTACAAGGCGGTGCGCAAATATGTCGAACAGGGCAGGCAGGTCTATATCATCTATCCAGTTATCGAAGAAAGCGAAAACTCCGATATGACTTCGCTGCTGTCGGATTTTTCCAACCTCGAAACCGAGGTTTTTCCTGATCTGCGTCTGGGACTTCTTCACGGCCGCATGAGCGGCGACGAGAAAGACCGCGCGATGCAGAAGTTCAAAGAGGGATTGATCCAGGTACTGGTCGCAACTTCCGTGGTTGAAGTCGGCATCGACGTGCCTAACGCCAACGTGATCGTGATTCGGCATCCTGACCGGTTCGGTCTTTCGCAGCTGCACCAGCTGCGCGGGCGCGTTGGACGTGGCGAACACCAGAGTTTTTGCATCCTGGTAGCGCCAGATAAGATTACCGAAGAAGGCAGGCGCAGGCTTGACGCGATGGTACGCACCGACGACGGCTTTGAACTCGCGCAGATTGACTTTGAACTGCGCGGCGCGGGAGAGCTCACCGGCCTCAGACAATCCGGCGCGTCTGAGTTTCATATTGCCGACTTACGCATCCACGGCAAGTTGCTCGAAAGGGCAGTGCAACTTCTCCAGCAGTATCCGGAAATACAGGCCCGCTTTGGCGCTATGAAGAACATTCGCCAGACCCTCGAGAAGGGTCTTGTGCTTTTTGGAAACTAAGCTCCTTTCGCGGCGAGCAAACCGCAACTTGTGGGTAAGCTTAATCGGAAAAAAAGTCGCTCCGCGCAGCGCGTCTTATCTTTTTGTCAGGACTTATGAAACTCAATCCTCTCACCGAAGAAGAAGCCCGGGTGATTCTCCATAAGGGTACTGAATACCCTGGGACCGGCGAATTCTACAAGCATTACGAAAAGGGCACCTACATCTGCAGGCAGTGCGAGGCGGAGCTCTACCGTTCTGAAGACAAATTCGATTCAGGCTGCGGCTGGCCGAGTTTTGACGATGAAATTCCCGGCGCAGTGAAGAGAGTATCTGATGCCGATGGCCGCCGCACCGAAATTGTCTGCGCGCAATGTGGCGGTCACCTGGGTCATGTATTTTTAGGCGAGCGTTTCACGCCAAAAAATACGCGCCACTGCGTGAACTCGATTTCGCTGCTTTTCCGCCCCGCGAAGGCATGAGTAAGCTGCCCGCAAGAACCTCCTTTCAAACAATTCGTCTCTTTGGTAGTGGCTTTCTTTTTCCACTAAGCGCTCCGTATCGCATCAGAACCTGTACCGTACGCCGTTCGTCACCATGAAGATAAAAGGCACGATTGGTACAATCGGCCGCGACTCCCACGCGGCAGTAAACGAGGTGGTGAGCGACAGGTTACCGATGAGCTGCACGGCTACATTGGCTTCGCCGCTTACGCGGTGCAGGGTCGCATCGAATTCGCGATCGTAGCCCACCTGGTAGTAGGTCACGGCATTCAGATCGACCTGTGGGTTCACGACGTAACGCGTACTAACATAGGTCGAAGATTTCAGGTAACGGGCGTGCAGGATCGGGTCATTCGCGATCGCCGGGTTCTGCCAGTCTTCGCCTTCATACATGAGACTTGTGCCGGTCGCGAGATTCCACGCGGGGGTTTTGATAATGCGCCAGCGCGGCCCTGCCCCTGCCAGCAAACGCAGTTCGAGCCCGCGCGCCTGGTCGTACTGGTACTGCGCGTAAGATTCGACGCTGAAGGTATTGCGGTGAAAAAACTGCGTGCGAAAGTGCGTCGAGCCAAAGTTCACCACGTAGTTGTTGTTCACGTTTAGTACCTGGTAGTTGTTGATCAGCAGGTAGAGGTGGTTATCACTCGCATAACCGATATCTGAAGTCAGCCCACCGTTAAAGACCCGGACGGGTGTCTGCAGGTTGGCGCTGCGGTTGTGGTAGGTAAAGTTGGCGCCAATGTTACCGAAAATCACCCGGTCTTCGGGTTGATCAAGGCGCACTTTTTCAACGTTGAAGATTTGCGCACTGAGAGGATTTACCAGTAGAGACGCGGCCAGAGCCAAGAACCATTTCCTCATACGATCCGAAATTTCAGTGACTGGCACGCCGAAAAACGTTATATTGTGCCTATGATCAAGAAAGCCGTTCTTGCCGGTGGTTGCTTCTGGGGTTTAGAAGAGCTCATGCGTTCGCTGCCCGGCGTCATTGACACCGAATGTGGTTATTGCGGCGGTAGTGTTGAAAATCCCACTTACCGCAATCATGAAGGCCACGCAGAAGCAGTAGAAATCACATACGACACAGACAAGACATCTTTTCGCAACCTGCTGGATGTCTTTTTCCGGATCCACAATCCCACCACGCTGAACCGGCAGGGCAATGACATCGGCACATCGTATCGTTCTACGATCTTCTACGCGAATGAAGAAGAGAAGCGAGAGGCGGAGGATTTCATTCGCATCGTGAATGACTCGAAACGGTGGCCGAAACCCGTGGTGACGACGCTTGAACCACTAGGCGAGCAGTACGGCGCCGCAGGCAAGTTTTGGCCTGCTGAAGACTACCACCAGGACTATTTACAGAAGAATCCAAATGGCTATACGTGCCATCGCATCTATTTTGATAGCTATCTGTAAATTCGTAGCCGAATCAGCTGGCGTAGCCAGCTGATTCGGCATAAAAATCTATGAAAAAGACATTTTATGAACTGGGTTTATCCCCAGCGCTCGTGCAGGCCGTTACTGACATGGGCTTTCGCGAGGCATCGCCGATCCAGGAAAAAGCCATACCGATATTGCTCGAGGGCCATGATCTGATCGGCCAGGCGCAGACCGGTACGGGTAAAACCGCCGCGTTCGCGATCCCTGTAATCGAGAAGATTACTGCGGCGAAAGAGCTGCAGGCGATGGTGGTCTGCCCGACGCGTGAACTCGCGATGCAGGTGGCGGCCGAGTTCAGGAAGCTGCTCAAGTATAAGAAAGAAATCCAGATAGTTACTCTCTACGGCGGGCAGCCCATTGGCGCACAGTTTCGCGACCTGAAAGAAAAGCCGCAGATCGTCGTAGGTACTCCCGGCCGCGTGATGGATCACATGCGGCGCAGGACAATCAAGATGAACACCGTGAAGTTCTTCGTACTCGACGAAGCTGACGAGATGCTCGCCCAGGGTTTTCGCGAAGACATTGAACACATACTGACCGACGCGCCCAAAGACCGCCAGACCGTGCTCTTCTCGGCGACCATGTCCAAAGAGATTCTGGCGATCACCTCGCAGTTTTTGAATAAACCGCAGCGTGCAGACGTGCTGGCGGGGGCGAGCAATAAACCCAAGATCGAGCAGTTCTTCCTTGTGGTACCCGAAAAAAACCGTGTCGAGGCGACGATTCGCCTGCTGGACTTTTACGGCTTCAAGTCAGCGCTCATCTTCAGCAACATGCGCTCGCAGGTTGATTCGCTGACGCAGCAGTTCAACGAGCGCGGTGTTACGGCCGAAGGTATTCACGGCGACCTCAAGCAAAACCAGCGCGAAAAGGTGATGGCGCGCCTGCGCAGCGGCCATGCGCGGCTGCTGGTGGCGACAGACGTCGCTGGCCGGGGTATCGATATCAGCCACATCGAAGCAGTCTTCAACTTCGACCTGCCGCGCGACGTCGAAGACTACGTGCACCGCGTCGGCCGCACGGGCCGTGCCGGTAAAAGTGGACACAGTTTCTCATTCGTGCGACCGACAGAGCTGGGAAAACTCCGCCGGTTGGAGAAGCTCAATAACATACAAATTCTACCGCATGAAGTACCTGCGGCCGAAGACCTGCAGGGGAAAAAAGTCTCAGCCCTGCTTGCAGAGCTTGTGGAGACAAGCAAATGCGCCAAGCTGGCACAATACCTCGAATACCTGCACGATATCACGAGCGAAGACATATCGCCCGAAGAAATTGCCGCTGCTGCGATCAAAATGCTGCTCGAGAAAGACGGCAGGCAATACGACAACAAGCTGCAGTTTACTACCATCAAAGAGGAACTGAAAAAGGCACAGAGCGAAAAACACCGCCCGCGAAACTACCCGCCGCGTTCGGGAAAAAAGTTCTACCGCAACAAGCGGCGGAAAAAATGATCATGCTGGTACATTGCCGACAAAGTCCAGAATCTGTCCGGCCGATACGATAACCCGAACGGTTATTTTTGCTGACTGAACAGGGCTTGCCACAGCGTTGGGATTTCCCAAGCGCAACTATGGAAAAGCCGATCGCAATCAAGGCGCACGATGTCGAACCGCGGGCAAGAAAATCTATCTACCCTGAACCGTTTGCCGCGCGCATGGCTGGCCGGGAAAAACGTGTGCTGGGCGATCTCTTTGGTCTCACAAACTTTGGGGTGAACCTCACCACGATCCATCCGGGTGGTATCTCTGCCCTGCGTCATGCTCACAAGACACAGGATGAGTTCATTTTCGTCATCAAGGGAAACCCGACGCTCATCACCGATGCGGGTGAGACTATACTTTCCCCCGGCATGTGTACCGGTTTTCCGCATGGCAGCGGCGACGCGCACCAACTTGTTAACCGTACTGAAACCGAAGTGGTCTATCTTGAAATCGGCGACCGCAGCGAGGGTGATTCAGTGACTTACCCCGATGACGACCTGGTCGCAATCTTTGAAGGTCCCGGCAAGTGGAGATTTACCCGCAAGAACGGCGAGCCTTACTGATTTTCAGGCCCGGTTTGAAACAGTAGCCGCCACCACCAGACATGGAGACCGCGGTATGGGATCATAGTTTTCGTGCCTCGACGAACTGCAGAAGATCTGCCATCCCCGTATTCTTATGCAATACCTCGAGACCTGCGTTCTGTAGCAGATCACCTATACCAGCAGAGAGAACATCGCGCGCATAGGGTGGCTCACCTATCGCCAGGTAGAAATCCATCAAAAAGCCGTGGCCGTCAGGACGGTCGAGGTCCATGGCATAGAACGAGCCACCGGGTTTGAGCACACGAAACGATTCTGCCAATGAGGCTGTGCGTATCTCAGGCGGCAGCTCGTGCAGACCCAGGCTGATGCAGACAGCATCGAACGTGTTGTCGTCAAAGGGCAGTTGTGCCGCGCTCGCCTCATGGTAGCGTATGTTTGACAGACCCTCCGCTGCGCTGCGCTCTTTAGCCACAGCGAGCATCTCGGGTGAAATATCGAGCGCATCGACCTGGCTACCGGGAAGCAGCCTGGCGAGAGTGCGCGCGGTGTATCCGGTGCCTGAGCAATAATCCAGTACCCGCGCAGGCCGCGATGCGGTAATCATTTCCGCAAACTTCTCATACGGTTTTCCGGGCAGGTATTCGCACATGGTGTCGTAACCGAGGCTCAGAAAAAAGAACTTTGACCTGTTTCGGGTTTCATTGTCTGGCGAAAGGAGGCCAGCAATCATGCTGGTAACACTCGCCATAACTAAGTTTGCTCCCACTTACTAAACATCTTCTTTACCGAGAATACTACCAGGTGCAGTGACGCCTTCAGCCACGACAACGGATTGAGTGGCGCTGAGAAAATCAGCGCCGACTTCAGCGCCCGGTAGGTTTCCGGCGAAAAGGGAAACCACCACAGGTTGCGCGGCGGGTTCAGCAGGTCCCAGTTGATAATCTGCGGTTGCGTCATTTCTTCAAGGCCCAGCGCCGAGTGCGTACGACCCAGTCCGCTTTCTTTGAAACCTCCCCATGGAGTTTCAGAGAGGCCGTGTGTATAGAGATGGTCGTTGATGGTAATTACCCCTGCCTGAATCTGCGGAGCTATCTTCTTGCCAAGTTTGGTGTTCTTTGTCCAAATCGAGGCCGTGAGGCCCATGCTGCAATCATTTGCCAGTTGGATTGCTTCTTCAATAGATTCAAATTTCATCACAGGCAAAATGGGGCCGAATGTTTCTTCGCGCATCAGCGGCATCGAATGATTTACCCCCGTTACCAAAGTTGCTGGCATAAAATTGCCGGACTTTCCGGCGCTCGCAGCTGGTTTCGACTGCGCAACAATCTTAGCGCCTTTCTTTAGGGCACTTCTGAGGTGTGATTGAATCGTGTTCAACTGGTCTTTGGTTGTGACTGCTCCCATATCGACATTAAAGTCGGCGTCGGCGCCATGGCGGAGCGCTCTTGTCTTCTGCGCCAAAAGATCGACGAACTGCTGGTAAACACCACTCTGCACATAGATGCGCTCAACGCCGCCGCACGACTGGCCCGCATTCTGGTAGCCTGCCCATGCGGCGCCGTTGGTGGCACGTTCTAAATCCGCATCGTTCAACACGATCATCGGGTCTTTGCCGCCGAGCTCGAGCGAGAGCGGTATAAGCTTTTCGGCAGCCTGCGCCATCAGTTTCTTACCGGTTGGTACCGAGCCTGTGAAGAATATCTTGCCCACGCCGCCGTTGATCATCGCCGTCGAAACCTCGCCGCCTGAACCGATCACGTGGGTAAACAGTCCTTCGGGCAGGCCTGCGCTCTTGACAATATCTTCGATTGCCTTGCCACACGAGAGTGTGACCGCAGCGACTTTCAGAATGACCGCATTGCCTGCCATCAGCGCCATGACGACTTCGCCGAATGGAATCGAAAGCGGGTAGTTCCACGGGCTGATGATGCCGACGACACCCCAGGGTACACGAATGATCTTGGATTGTTTGTTGAAGAACAGCCAGCTGGAGCGGCGCAGGCGTTTTTCTTTGAGCACGCGCGACGCGTTCGTGGCATACCATTTGACAGCGAGCGAACAGGGAATCACCTCTGTGGCAAGCGCATCGGTGCGCGATTTGCCATTTTCACGCGAGACAGTGAGCGCGAGCTCGTCTGCGTGTTCGGTAATATAGCGGCGCATGCGCAGCACGTGCTTCGCGCGCTGCCTGAACGACAATTTTGACCATTCGGTCTGCGCGCGGCGCGCACGGGCAACAATTTCCGGAAACTGGCGCAGGTCGGTATGGGCATACTCGGCAACCT
>CAYOZO010000045.1:0-23175 GCA_964408405.1 uncultured Turneriella sp. | reverse complement strand
CGCGCAAAAAATCGCCTTTTTGTTTTTTTGCATGAGTTAGCGCACAGGCTCTAAGCAAAAAGTATTATCCCTCCTAATTGCTCTCGGTAGTGCCGTAAAATCGAGCGGAACAGCCTATCTGAGCGGCGGTGGCTCAGCCGTTCTCTATGCACAGGCATTGGCTAAGATTGAACGTAACCATAGCCACGACGCCCAAGATGTTGCCGCCATGTTGCTCCTGAATTTAGTGCAGAGGGATAAGCTCTGGAAATGCTTTGAATCCATTATCCCCGGTCTCGTGAGATTTCCAGCCCTGAATGAAGAACGCTTCCGTGACAAGGTGCGAGCTGCGGTCGGAGAGCCCTCTTGAAATCAAAAATCGAAAAACTACCGGGCTACGAAACCTACGAGAAGGGAATTGCAGATTTGGCAGCCGGCCGCGAAAGCAAAGAAGCCTATGCAGTCGCCATCGGCGCTCTGCGTCTGCGCGCTGCCGGCCTGCCGATGCCAGAGCGTGCATTCAGTTTTGAGGATCCCCATCTGGAGCTCTACCGGTTCTTAAGAAAACAGGGCGGTGACGCCCATAGCGAATATAACAGTCTCATGCGCCGGCTCGTGAGTTTCGAGGCGAGCTGCGAAGCATCAGAATAGTAAGCTCAAATTCTCCTTTTCCCTCAGGCTTGGTGTTCTTTTCGGGCAGCGTGCGCAAATTCCGTATGCGGAAGGGACTTGATCTGCCGCTTGCGCGCCCGCGAGCTGATTTGCCGCTCGAACGCCGCAACACCAAACAGATCGGGCTCATGGGTCACGACTACCCCTTCAAGCCGCATTTTCTCGTCGCCGCCGGTGACAAGGTAAAGCGCGGCCAACCTCTCTTCAGCCATAAGGACGAACCGCGCATTCTTGTTATGTCACCGGTTTCTGGAACCGTTGCAGCCATCAACCGCGGCGAACGCCGCGCGTTTGAATCGCTCGTGCTCGAAGTGCAGAATACTGCAGAATCGGTTGCCGAACCATATTCAGGAAGACTCCAACACGCTGAGCGCACCCAGTTACGCGAGTACCTGCAGCAGAAGGGCGCCTGGGTTTACCTGCGCACACGCCCATTTTCACACGTGCCGGCAGTCGATGCCGAACCCGCGGCGATCTTCATCAACGCGATGGATACCCGGCCCGGTGCGCTCCCGGTGCGGACGCTGCTTGCCGGCCGCGAGGCTGAGCTCAAAGCGGGGCTCGACGCGCTTGCGGCGCTCACGACAAACCCGGTCTATTTCTGTGAGTCGCCTGCGGACGACTGGAGCGTGATTGCTGAACAAAACTACCCGCAGGGCGCCACGCTGCAGCGCGTGCAGTTTGCCGGGCCTCACCCGGCGGGCTTGAGCTCAACGCACATCCATTTTCTGCGGCCCGCCTCTCTCAAGCATACAGTCTGGACGATCACGGCGAAGCATGTAGCCGATATGGGCGCGGTGCTTCTCAATGGTATCCTACCCAACACCACGCGCCTCGTCGTGAGTGGGCAAGAGCGCAGTGTCTTTCTCGAAACACTGACGGGTGCCCGGGTAAGCGAGCTTGTGGGGGATTTTATGCCTCACGAAAGAGACTCCGTGCGCGTTATTTCCGGCAATGTATTGAACGGCTGGCAGGCAGCCGGTGCGCACGACTTTGTGGGTATTTTTCACAACCAGGTGATGCTTTTGCCGCGCGAGACAAAACGCCACTTTCTGCAGTGGCTGCGTCCGGGGCTGCGGTCATATTCGATCACGCGTACCGTCTTTGGTCGCTATAGAAAATCCCACATCGACTGGAATACTTCACTCAACGGCGGCGAACGCGCGCTGGTGCCGATCGGAAGTTACGAGCGCGTCATGCCGCTCGACATTCTGATTACCCCGCTGCTGCGCGCGCTGCTCACGGGTGATACCGACCTTGCCGCCGAACTCGGCGCACTCGAGCTCGAAGAAGAAGACCTGTCGCTTGTGACCTATGTCTGCCCGGGCAAAAAAGATTACGGCGAGCTGCTGCGCAACGCGCTCACGCAGATCTACAAGGAGACCGCATGAGAGCGCATCCGTGCGCGCGGCCTGACCGAAACCTCGTGTTTCAATGGAGCACGCGATGAGCTTTCTGCGCCGCCGTCTCGACGCGATCAAACCCCGGTTTGAACCGGGTGGCAAGTGGCACCGCTTCTGGCCGCTCTACGAGGTGATCGACACGTTCTTGTATTCACCCGCCGACGAAACGCGGGGGAGCGTTCACGTACGCGATGCGATCGACCTCAAGCGCGCGATGATCGCCGTGGTGCTTGCGCTCGTGCCGTGCATCTTCATGGCCTGCTGGAATACCGGCTACCAGGTTTTGCACGCAGCGAACGGCATCATACCAGGCTGGCGTGGTGCGGTCTTTGCGTCCCTCGGCCTTGAGGCAAATGCCAACTCGGTCACTGCAGCCATTATCCTGGGCTCGCTCTACTTTCTGCCGCTCTACCTCATCAGCAACATCGCAGGCGGTTTTTGGGAGATCTTGTTTTCGCTCGTGCGCAAGAAGCCGATTAACGAAGGTTTTCTCGTCACCGGCGTACTTTACCCGCTCATACTGCCGGCAGACATTCCGTATGGCATCGCGGCGCTTGGCATCAGCTTCGGTGTGGTGATGGCCAAAGAGGTGTTCGGCGGCACCGGCATGAACTTCATGAACGTCGCGCTCGTCTCGCGGGCGTTCCTGTTTTTTGCCTACCCCGCTGAGCTGAGCGGTGACCGCGTGTGGGTTCCCGTCGATGGCTTAACCGGCGCCACGGCGCTCGGCGCTGCAGCAGCCGGTCTGCCGATTACGCACAGCTGGCTCGATGCCTTTCTGGGGTTCATACCTGGTTCACTGGGTGAGACTTCGGCTTTGGCCTGTCTTATGGGTGCAGTCTATCTCATCTGGGCACGCATCGCTTCGTGGCGCATCATGCTCGGTATGCTCTTGGGTTTCTCAGCCACGGCGCTGTTGCTCGGGGCAGTTGCGACCAACCCCGTAAGCCAGCTACCCCTACACTGGCACCTCGTGCTTGGCGGCTTTGCCTTTGGTACGGTCTTCATGGCGACCGACCCCGTGACGGCGTCAGTCACCGACACCGGTCGCTGGGTCTATGGTGCGCTCTGCGGCGTACTCGCGGCGCTGATCCGTGTCATCAACCCGGCGTTTCCCGAAGGGGTGATGCTCGGCATTTTGCTCGGCAACGTTTTTGCTCCGCTCATTGACCATTTCGTAATCGAGGCCAACAAGCGTCGCCGGAGGTTGCGCAGTGAGTAACGAATCGCCTTCGCGTCTATTTGGCGTCGTCATCGTCGTAAGTCTTGTTTGCTCACTGATGGTTGCTTCTGCGACGGTTCTTTTGCGCGAGAAACAGCAGCGCAACAAAGAACTTGAGCGCAAGCGCAACGTGCTCATCGCTGCGGGCATTGGCTCGGCCAAAATGACAGAGGCTGAAATCGAAGCAGGGTTTGCGCGCGTGCGCCCGGTGATTGTCGATTTCACAACCGGCAAGATCGACACCACGGTCGATGCAGCGCGCTACGACATGCAGCGCGCCGCGAAAGCCCCCGACACCTCGATTCCCATTGACCCGGCAAAAGACACCGCGCTTTTACACCGCATGCCGCGCTATGGCGTCATGTACCTGCTGGCAGGCGAAAAGGGAGTGCAGACGCTCGTGCTGCCGATTTCGGGTTTGGGCCTCTGGTCCACGATTTATGGCTATATTTCGCTCCAAAAGGACGGCAAAACCGTCTCTGGACTCACTTTTTACCAACATGGTGAAACTCCCGGCTTGGGCGGGGAAATCGACAACCCCGCGTGGCGGCGGCAGTGGCAGGGCAAGGTCGCGCTGGGTGTTACAGGCGAGCCGGTTATCCAAGTGCTGCGCGGCAAGGCACTGCCCGGCAGCCCCGGCAGTGAACACCAGGTAGATGGTATTTCGGGCGCAACGATCACTTCGCGTGCGGTCGGCAATATGGTGAACTTCTGGCTGGGCGATGCCGCTTACGGCAAATTTATCCCGCTATTTCTGCAGGGGGGGCTACCATGATGAGCCGTGCCGCCAAAACGCTCATCCATCCCATTATCAACGAAAACCCGATCACGCTGCAGATACTCGGCATCTGCTCGGCGCTGGCTGTCACTACGAAGTTGCAAACTGCGGTGGTGATGGCCATTGCTGTCACTGCTGTCACGGCTTTTTCGGAACTTTTTGTTTCGCTCATTCGCCATTCGATTCCGGGTTCGGTACGCATCATCATACAGATGACGGTGATCGCCTCGTCTGTTATGGTGACCGACCAACTGCTCAAGGCGTACTTTTTCGATCTGAGTAAGCAGCTTTCGGTCTTTGTCGGGCTCATTATCACGAACTGCATCGTGCTCGGCCGCACCGAAGGTTTCGCACTGCGTAACGGCCCCGTGCTGTCGGTGCTCGACGGTATTGGTAACGGCCTGGGCTATAGTCTGATACTCATCTCGGTCGCCACCGTGAGGGAGCTTTGGGGTTCTGGCAAATTGTTCGGTATCGAGATTCTGAAACCGATCGCAGACGGCGGCTTTTTCCGTACAAACGGCTTTATGCTGCTGCCGCCGAGCGCCTTCTTTCTGATTGCCATGATCATCTGGGCGGTGCGGACCTGGAAAAAAGAACAGGTGGAAAAAGATGGCTGAGCACTATTTATCTCTGTTCGTCAAATCGGTCTTCATCGAGAATATGGCGCTGGCCTTCTTTCTGGGCATGTGCACCTTTTTGGCGGTCTCGCGCAAGGTTTCCACCGCAATCGGACTCGGTATTGCGGTAATTGTCGTGCAGCTGATCACGGTGCCAGCCAACAACCTGTTCTACCGCGCCGTCATTCGCGAGGGTGCGCTTGCCTGGCTGGGCTTTCCCGATACTAACTTTGAATTTTTGGGTCTCGTGACCTATATCGGTCTCATCGCCGCAATGGTGCAGATTCTCGAAATGACTCTCGATAAGTTCTTTCCCGCGCTCGCGTCAACGCTTGGCATTTTCTTACCACTGATTACGGTCAACTGCGCAATTCTGGGCGGTTCGCTCTTCATGGTCGAGCGCGACTACAGCTTCGGCGAATCGGTTGTCTATGGCCTGGGTTCGGGCCTAGGCTGGGCGATTGCGCTGGTGTCCCTTGCCGCTATTCGCGAGCGGCTTAAATATTCAGATGTTCCCGAAGGTCTTAAAGGCCTCGGCATCACCTTCATTACGGCAGGCCTCATGGCTATTGCGTTCATGGGTTTTTCGGGTATCAGGCTGTGATTTACGAAATTCTCATTTCTGCCGGTGTCTTTACCGCAATCGTTTTTGCTCTCAGCGTTATGATCGTGATCGCACGGCGCAGGCTGGTCGCGCAGGGTGAAATTACCATTACGATCAACAACGACCCGGCGCTCGCCATCCGCACACCCGCGGGCAGCAAGCTGTTAAACATTCTGACGGGCCGGAAAATTTTCGTTTCGTCGGCCTGTGGTGGCGGCGGTACCTGCGGGCAATGCCGCGTGCGCGTCTTGAGTGGCGGTGGCGAGATAACTCCCCCCGAGCGCAACCACATCAACAAGAAAGACGCCGCCCGGGGCATGCGCCTGTCGTGCCAGGTGAACTGCAAAGAAGACCTCGCGATCGAATTGCCCGCCGAAATTTTCGGCACGCACCAGTACACCTGCCGCGTGCGCTCGAACCACAATGTCGCTACATTCATCAAAGAGCTCGTGCTCGAGCTGCCGGAGGGCAAGACGATGGACTTTCGCGCGGGCGGCTATGTGCAGCTCGAAGCGCCGCCACACCGCGTGGCGTACCGCGACTTCCACGTCGAAGAGCGTTTTCGCGACGAGTGGGATCGCTACCAGTTATGGAATTACACATCTGAGTGCCGCAAACCTGTCACGCGGGCATACTCGATGGCGAACTACCCCGATGAGAAGGGTATCATCATGCTCAATGTGCGCATCGCGACGCCGCCCCCCGGCAGTGTGGCAGTTCCCCCTGGCAAGATGTCTTCATACGTCTTCAGCCTGAAACCCGGCGATACGGTGACTGTTTCCGGGCCTTACGGCGAATTCTTCGCGCGCGATACCGAGCGCGAGATGGTCTTTATCGGCGGCGGGGCCGGCATGGCGCCGATGCGCTCGCACATCTTCGACCAGCTGAAGCGCCTGGGCAGCAAGCGCAAGATCACGTACTGGTACGGCGCGCGCTCGCTGCGTGAGATCTTCTACCGCGAAGATTTTGACGCCCTCGCGCGCGAGCATGATAACTTCGAATGGCACATTGCGCTCTCTGACCCGCAACCGTCCGATAACTGGCAGGGTCTTAGGGGGTTCATCCACCAGGTGTTGCACGACGAATACCTCGCGAACCATCCCGCTCCCGAAGACTGTGAGTATTACATCTGCGGCCCCCCGCAGATGCTCAAAGCCTGCCTCGCGATGCTGCATGATCTGGGTGTGGAGAATGAGAGTATCCTGTACGATGATTTTGGTTCGTGAGTGGGGGTGCTTACCCGCCTCGAATAACCGGGAAAATCATTTACACGGGACTATCCCTTCACTAAAGAAATATATGCTCGCGGTAAACGCTATCTATGATGGAAAGAAAATAAAGCTCCTGGAAAAGCCGGCTGTTAAGGCTACAACCAAGATGCCCCGCCGTGCTATAATTACCTTTCTCGATGACGATGATACTGTAATAACAGAGACCCAGCGCCGGAATCTGGCAAAATCAAAGAGAGAAATCGCAAAAGGCAATTATGGCAATTTCGTGAAGCTCAAGGATGTCTGAAACCTGGACAATCTACCTTCACAAACGGGCGCTCAAATTTCTGCAGAAACGCACAGAACTGGACAAGCAGCGACTGAAGGACAAAATAGCCCTCTTGGCCCACCACCCGCATCCGGGTCTGGATGTTAAGAAGCTCGTTGGCGAATCCAATGGTTAGCGATTGCGGGTCGGTACTTTTCGGATAATCTTCTTCGTTAATCAGGCAAAAGGTGAGATCTTCATCGACGATATCGATAACAGAGGTCAGGTCTACAAATAGGGCAGGCTGTTCCAAAGGACTTGCACAACAGCGAGGTGAAATCTTGCCATTCTGAGTGTGCAAAACAACTGGTTAATATGCACATTTCGGTAACTGAGTTCAAGAATCACAGTCTAAGATATCTTCGCGAACTCAGGAAGAGCGGCGAGGCTATCCTTATTTCCAAACGAGGCAAAGTGGTCGCAAAACTGGTACCTGTCCATGACGAACAGGCAGAGAAACCGTGGCGGATTCTGCAGAGTGCGGGCTGTGAGACAACCGAGGATCTGTTACAGCCTGTGGCGTTCGAAGACCGAAAGCTCCCGAAGTGAATAACTTCCGCCGTTTCTTACCTCAGGTTATTGCCGGCCTGCTCCTCGCCTGCTCGGCGCCCAAGCACACCCTCACCGGTCAGACCATGGGCACCACCTACCGGGTGGTGTTGCGTGGCGCAGAGTTGGTGCCTGCCGACAAGGCGGCGCTGTATGCGGCGATGCAGGCGGAGTTAGACCGGTTAGAGGACATCTTCTCTACCTACCGGCCTGATTCAGAAGTTTCGCGGCTCAATCGCAGCTACCGCCTGCAGCAGCCCTACCCGGTATCCAGCGACATGGCCGAGGTTCTGCAGCTTGCCGCAGTGGTGCGAAATGCCACCGGTGGTGCGTTCTCGCCCTTGGTCGGAACATTGGTCGATTACTGGGGCTTTGGGCCGGGCAAAGCGACAGAGCTTACGGTCCAAAATTCCGCTCCGGCGGTGCTGGGTTGTGCTTCGCACGCCGATCATTTTTTAGTACCTACCAAAAACCCGCAGACGGGAAAATTTTTGGTAATTACTAAAGCTCCCGCCCCAGTATGCGGAGGGCAGAAGCCTAAACTCGACCTCTCGGCCATCGCCAAAGGCTATGCAGTCGACCGGCTGGGCAAATTGCTCACCGAAAACGGTTTTAGTAACTACTTAATCGAAATTGGCGGTGAAGTCTGCGTGCGAGCGCCGGCCGGCGGCGCTGCCTGGCGCGTGGGTATTGAAGACCCGCTGGGTTCAGGTGCTCTCGCTCAGGCTATGGAAATCCATAACGGGTGCGTCGCGACTTCGGGTAACGCCCGTCAAGGTAAGACAGTCGGCTCGCGCCGCGTGACGCACATTATCGATCCGCTGACAGGCCAGGCGCTTGAACGCAACCTGTCGTCAGTGAGTGTCATGGCTGCTACCGCCGCTGAAGCCGATGCCTGGGCGACTGGCCTTTTTGTGCTCGGCCGGCAGAAAGCCATAGAGCTTGCCGCAGCGCAGCCCATGGCAATCCTGTACCTTGAAGAAGTCAAGGGCCGGTTGGAAAAATCCATCTCGCCAGGATGGCCTCAGAATTAAATGCTCGTTACCCTTGTTGTCAGTGTTGGTCTTTTTGCTTTCTTTGCTGCAGCTTTGGGTCTGTCGCTCTTTTTTGGTCGCAAGCCCATCGCTGGTAGTTGCGGCGGTCTGGGTGCAGAGTTGTGTATCGCGTGTTCTCCCGAAGAGAAGGCAAGATGCGAAAGCACCCAACGGGCCAGATAATTCAGGTGCAAAGGTCATCCTTATTGACTTCTGTCTTTGCCAATCATGAAAATTGAATTCCTGCATGAATGTACTGCTGCAAGCGATGAGCAGGGGAAAACCCTGCTGGAAATTGCCCTTAAAGCCAAAGTTAACCACATACACGAATGCGGCGGAAAGGCGCGCTGCTCGACCTGCAGGGTGCTGGTGCTCGAAGGCGCAGAGAGCCTTGGCCCGCGGACCCCGGAAGAGGCGCAGCTCATTGCGGCAAAGGGTTTTGGTGATGAAATCCGCCTCGCCTGCCAGGCGACGGTCCATGGCGATATAAAGATACGCCGGCTGGTGATCGACCAGGATGACATTGAAACTGCTTACAGCGAACGCGGGGTTAACCGCGGGGAGGAGCGCAAGGTCGCAATTCTTTTCAGTGACATCCGCGGGTTCACCAGATTTTCCGAGCGCAACCTCGCCTACGACGTGGTGCATATTCTCAACCGCTAGTTCAAGAAGGTCGGTGACACGGTACTCGCCAACAACGGCTACATCGACAAGTACATGGGTGATGGCCTCATGTGCCTGTTTGGGCTCGAAGAAACTGACCCGCAGAAAATTTGCCGCGAGGCTGTGACGACTGCTGTCGAGATGCAGCGCCAGCTTGTGAAGCTTAACGAATACCTCAAGCGGCAGTTTTTTGGTGAGGAGTTTAGCAGGATGTTGAAAAAATTCCGTGCTCGCTGCAGACGCCGCGATTTCTTAGCGAAATCGCTCGCAAAACGGCCATAAATGGCCTGTCTGCAGCTGCGCTCGGTTTCAACATCCTGCTTCATGGCTGTTTTTCAACAGCCTGTTAGAATCGGCATCGGCGTGCATTTCGGGGAGGTCATCATCGGCGAAATTGGACACCCTCAAAAACACCAGATTACGGCGATCGGTGACAACGTGAACTTAGCCAGCCGCATGGAGACGGCGACGAAAAAGGTGCAGGCGAATATCCTGGTCTCTGATGACGTCCGGGCAAAGTTGGGCGACCAGTTCGAGTTCCGCCGCACATTCACTGCGCGCCTCAAGGGCAAGACCGGTTCATACCGGTTGCATGAACTAAAGTGCGGCTGAAGTTTGCCAGCCATGGAATTCCATAGCTGGGAATTCAAATTTCAAAAAACACATTTCGCGCTGTCTTGCGATCGGGTTATGCTTATATTGCGTTAAGGTAACATGACAAATATCAATCCCACTCGCCTGTTGGCGTTCTTCGCTATGATTATGTCTCATGGAGTAATTAAGGCAGATCTACCGCCTGCCGATGATACTCTCGCCCGCAAGCCGCCGCCGCTCGAAGTGAATGTCGAGGAGAAACTGGCGACCGATCTTTCGGGCTTCAGTTTCTTCGATGAGGCAGGAAAGCCAGTGACGTTGAAGCAGCTCGCTGACGGCAGGCGGCCGATCATTTTGGCGCCGGTTTACTACAACTGCCCGCACCTCTGCACGCTGACGCTCAACGGTCTGCTGCAGGCAATCGAGACGAACAAGCGCCACACTCTCGGGAAAGACTACCTGGTCGTCGCCTACAGCTTTAACCCCGACGAAAAGCACCAGCTGGCGGAGCTAAAGCAGAAAAACTATCTGCGCAAGCTGGGGGTGGTAACCGAGCAGAACCTGCCCGAGTACCAGAAGCACTGGCGCTTTCTCACCGCTGATGTGAAAAACATAGCGGGGATTTCGCAAGCGATGGGATTTAAGTACCTGAAAGAGACTTCAACGAACCCCAAGAAGCAGGATCCCGAGTATGTTCATCCTGCAATTCTGGTGATTCTGACACCGGACTTGCGTATTTCGCGGTATCTGTACGGAGTGGAATATCCCGAAACTGACTTCAGGCTGTCTTTGTTGGAGGCTGCCGAGGGCAAGGTGTCGCAGACTCTCGGCGACAAGCTCATGTTAACCTGTTATAGTTTTGACCCCGTGAAGCGAAAATACAGTTTGGTGGCATGGCGCGTCATGCGTTTGGGAGCCATCGCAGCGGGCATTCTGCTGGCTGGCTTTCTTGCGGTATTGTGGTACCGCGAACGGCGCAAGCGCGCATAGCTGAACAGCGCACGAACGAGAGGGATAAATGATCAATTTTCTTCATGCCGCCATGGGGTTTATTACCCATGCGACGCCTGCGTCGACAGTAGCCCAGGAGGCCAGGTTTGCAGCGGACTTTATCAATATGATAAGTCTCGTAGCATTCATACTGGTTGAGGGTGCGCTGATTTTTTTTGTTATCAAGTACCGCCGCAAAAAGGGCGAGCCCAATAAGCAGACCCTGTACCTGACTCACAACACCAAGGCAGAGATTATCTGGACGGTATTGCCAACGCTGATTCTCGGAGTTATCTTTTATTTCGGGGTGGCGTCTTTTGTTAAGATGCGCAATATCCCCAAGGATGGCGAAATCATCCAGTTGACTGCCCGCCAGTGGCTATGGGATATAAAATACCCATACTGCGTAAAAAATGAAAAAACAAAGGCTGAGCGCTGTATCAAACTCTCGTCAAAAAACGTCAATCCAACCGAAGACTCTATCAAGGCTGGCAAGCTGCAGGATGCCCTCCAGCAAGAGCAAACAGCTTTTGTCATTGCGAAAGGCCGCAAGTATGTAATGCAGATGACTTCCACAGATGTGATCCACAGCTTTGCAATTCCGGCATTCTATGTGAAGCAGGACGTTGTTCCGGGGCTGACCTCCCGGCTATGGTTTGAACCCACTCAGACCGGAGAATTCACCATTACATGCAATGAATACTGCGGTGACAAACACTCGGGTATGCTGGGCAAGTTCAAGGTAGTAGAGCCGGCTGAGTTCGAACAGTGGAAGGCGGAAAAGCTCGCCGCGCTACAGAAGGAGCTCGACCAGGATGCGTCGGGTGGGCCGGTAGATGAAACTGCGTTGATTGCCAAGGGTAAGGAACTCTACGGCGCTAAGGGTTGTGTGGCCTGCCATTCTTTAAATGGTTCGGCTGGCGCCGCACCTACCTTTAAGGGTCTCTACGGCAAGGAAGAAGTTTTGACTACAGGCAAGATCAAGGTCGACGACGCATACCTTGCCGAATCCATGCTGAAACCAGCAGCGAAAGTTGTTAAAGGATATGCGCCCATGCCTAACATGGGCGTCGAAGAGGGTGACGTGAAGCCGCTCATCGCCTTCATTAAGTCACTGAAATAGGGGGAATAAATGGCATCTGTAGCAACCACAGCAGATCACGCTCACCATGATCACCACGAACATTTCCTGAGCAAGAAAGGGCTCATGGCATGGCTTTCGAGTGTTGATCACAAACGCATCGGGCTCCTCTACCTTTATACAGGGCTGATCGCCTTTCTTGTCGGTGGCGCCTTCGCGCTTCTGCTGCGCACGGAGCTTATGTTCCCGGGTAAGACCTTCGTGGACGAGAAGACCTACAACGTGTTCTTCACACTGCACGGCACGATCATGATCTTCGTGTTCATAGTACCGGGTATCGTTGCTTCTTTTGGTAACATCTTCATGCCGATCATGATCGGCGCGCGCGATGTGGCCTTTCCGGTGCTCAA
The DNA here is from genome assembly GCA_964408405.1 of uncultured Turneriella sp. Taxonomy (GTDB): domain Bacteria; phylum Spirochaetota; class Leptospiria; order Turneriellales; family Turneriellaceae; genus Turneriella. The sequence continues at coordinate 11,037 of CAYOZO010000045.1, read as the reverse complement.
CCGCTTTAGTTACCAGATCTACGTTGCGGGTATTGCGGTTATACTCTACGGTCTCGTGAATCCCTTTGGCGGCGGCCCGGCTGACACCGGCTGGACCTTCTACACTCCCTATAGCACAAAAACCAACACCAGCGTGCTTACGCTGACGTTCGGCGCCTTCTTAATGGGATTTTCTTCGATTCTGACTGGATTGAACTTCGTGGTGACCATCCACAAGATGCGTGCCCCTGGTATGACCTGGACGCGTATGCCGCTCTTTGTTTGGGCGATCTACTCGACTTCGCTCATCCAGGTTCTGGCGACGCCGGTTATCGGTATCACGCTGCTACTGCTCATTGCAGAAAAATTCTTCGGTATCGGCTTCTTTGATCCGGCCCTGGGTGGTGACCCGGTACTGTTCCAGCATTTCTTCTGGTTTTATTCGCACCCGGTTGTGTACATCATGATCCTGCCCGCGATGGGTGTGGTATCGGAAATCCTGCCAGTATTCTCACGCAAGCCAATCTTCGGCTACAAGGCGATTGCCTGGTCATCGCTCGCGATTGCTGGCGTGAGCTTCATTGTCTGGGCGCACCACCTATTCGTAAGTACGCTGTCATCCTCGGCAGCCGTACTGTTCTCGTTCCTGACATATCTGGTGGCCATTCCGACCGCTATCAAGGTTTTTAACTGGATAAGCACCCTGTACGGCGGGCAGATTGATCTCAAGACCCCGATGCTCTATGCGCTGGCATTCGTGTTCCTGTTCGCGATTGGCGGCCTGACAGGTCTGCCCCTGGCAGCTCCCGCTGTGGATGTGAGCTATCATGATACGTATTTTGTCGTCGCACACTTCCACTACACTATTCAGGGCGGCACCATCATTTCTCTGATGGCAGCGCTCTACTACTGGATGCCCAAGATCACCGGTCGCATGTATAACGAGCGGTTTGCCCAGGCTAGTTTCTGGTTTGTATTCATTGGCTTCAATCTGACCTTTATACCGCAATTCCTGATGGGTACACAGGGCATGCCGCGCCGCTATTACGATTACGAGCCGATGTTTGCACCGTATCATATGGCTTCGACCATAGGCGCCTACCTGCTGGGCACCGGCTATTTTACGGCAATCCTGAACGTCCTCATTTCGAGCTTCAAGGGCAAGCCCTGTGGTGATAATCCGTGGAATGCAAATACCCTTGAATGGAAAATTCCATCACCAATGCCCGAGCACAACTTCCATGAAATTCCGACGATCACCGAATGGCCATACGAGTATGGTCGTGACGGCGAACCGACCAAGTATTCTGCCAAGAAGGGGGCACACTGATGGGCTCAAACCAAGCCGGTTACACAACCTACCAGGGTCATACTGTTCGTGATGGTAGCTTGTGGGGCAACCCTGCCCCGCTGGTTTACTCGATGTCACGTTTTGGCATGTGGCTCTTTCTCGCGACGGAGATTCTGCTTTTTGCGATTCTTTTTACTGCGTATGCGATTGCCTACTACCGTGATGCAGCGGCCTTCCATGCTTCGGCAAAAGAACTGAGCGTTGCCTTTGGTGCTGCGAACACTGTGATCCTCCTTTTTAGCTCCTTTACCGTAGCATGGAGCATTGAGGCGGTTAAGCGCGGTAATAACCGCCTGATGCTGATTCTACTGGGTATCACCATTGCATGCGGTGTTGCCTTCTTGATCAATAAGAAGTTCGAATACGGCCATAAGGTCCATGAAGTCGAGTTAGCGAAAGAGGCCATCGCCCCTGAGCTCTATCAGGCGCTGAAAGCGGAAAACAAATGCGACGACACTTTTGATAAGCACCACGGTGAAGACATAATGGTTGAAAAGTGCAAGGTTGTGCCGTTTAACCTCGCTAATATCGGAAGCACCGACAAATCAAAGCCAGCATTCGCGAGTATGTTCTTCTTCCTGTACTTTGTTATGACTGGTATCCACGGTCTGCACATCATTATCGGTCTGGGCCTGCTCATCTGGGTGTTTAGGAAGGGCCTCAAGAATGAATTTCACCCTGGCTGGTACACTCCGGTTGAGGTCGGTGGTCTGTACTGGCACCTTGTTGACCTCATCTGGATCTATCTGTTCCCGCTGCTTTATCTGGTAGCATAAAGGAGAAAAAATGGCACACTCAGATTCAAGCCAACCACATTCGCATCTGAAGGAGCTCACGCTGACATTCGCGGCTCTTATCGTGCTCACTATTGTGACTGTTAAGATCGCTAAGCTCGATTTCGGCGGCGTGGCGATCAACATCAGCATCGCGATGCTCATTGCATCGATCAAGGCCGGCCTCGTAGCGCTTTACTTCATGCACCTCAAGTGGGAAGAAAAGCTAATCGTCGGTTTTGCTGCGCTCTCGATTCCGTTCGTCATCCTGATGATTGCGACTATGGTTTGGGACGTTTCGCAAAAGACAGCTGAGCTTATTTACGTAAAGTAAGAGGTTAGACCAGCTCAACTAGAAAGGCCCACAATCCTGTGGGCTTTTTTATTACCTAACGGCAATGTCGAAAGCCAGAAAAGAAAAAATCTCTTACTTGTGCACCGAATGCGGTGAATCGTTCGCAAAATGGTCTGGGCAATGCCCTGTATGCAAGACCTGGAACAGCCTGACAGAAAACCGTTTTGCCGCGGATGAAGATGATTCGCGTCCTGCTGCAGTGCTCATTACTGAATCACCTGGCGATCGTAGGATCATTTCTACCGGGCTCAGGCAATTCGACCAGATTCTGGGCGGCGGTTTAATGCCGGGAGCTGTCGTGCTGCTCGGTGGTGAACCGGGCATTGGAAAATCGACACTACTGCTCGAAATTATGCGCACTGCGCCGGCGATCTATGTCACCGGCGAAGAGAGTTTGCAGCAGGTAAAGGCTCGCGCCGATCGACTGGGTCTCAGGGGCGACCTGGATATCATCCAGGGTAACAGCCTGCCGCAGGTATTAAAATACGTAGAGCAGAAAAAGGCCGGCCTTGTCCTGCTCGATTCGATACAGACTGCCTACACGGACGACCGCAGCGGTTTCGCGGGATCTCCCTCGCAGATACGCGAGGTGACCCAGCGCATCATCGAGTTCGCCAAGGCGCGGCAGGTGGCATTCGTGCTCGCGGGGCATATTACGAAAGACGGGCAGATCGCCGGGCCGAAGCTGCTGGAACACGCGGTCGATACCGTGATCTACTTTGAGCAGAATCAGCAGACGCGTTATCGCTTTTTGCGCGCGGTGAAGAACCGTTTTGGCGCAACCGGCGATATTGCCATATTCGAAATGACGGCAGTGGGCTTTCGCGAAATCGAGAGCGCTGACTCGCTGCTTCCTGTGCAGGAAATCGGCGGCATCGGCAGTTGCCTGTTTCCGCAGTTGGAGGGTACGCGTGTGGTGCCGCTTGAGATCCAGGTATTGGTAACTCCCACTGGCTTTGCCAATGGCCGCCGTATCGGTGAAAATGTAGAGCTTTCACGCATTCACCTGATTGCCGCGATACTGGAAAAATTCTGTGGTCTCAAACTTTCACAGTGCGATATTTTTGTGCGCGTCAACGGAGGAACGCAGTTGAGCGAAGGCGCAGGCGATCTTGCGCTGCTTTTTGCAATGGCATCGAGTTATCTCGAAAAGCCACTGCCGAAGCGGCGTGCAGTCGCGGGCCAGGTGTCTCTCACAGGAGAGGTGCGCTGTCCAGGTGGTCTCGAAGAGCGCCGGCGTGCTCTTGCAGCCTGGAGGATTCCGAGTGCTTTGTGGGGTGGATTGCGCGAGTCTTCAGCGCCAGGCATAGAAGAAAAATTCATGCCCTATTTAGATCGCGAATTGCAGTTACTCGCTGGATAGTATGCCAGCGGGGTAACCCCAGCGCAGCTCGGGCGGGAAGCTTTGGAAAAGAAAGCGCCTTTGGTCCGGCACAGATAAGCCGTTAATGGCGATTAGGGGTATTGAGATCCAGCGTTTAATGCCCTTCCAGAAAAGACAGGCATCGGAGACGTAGCGTCTGCTGTGGATTTCCATAGCAAAGTACCGCAAGTAAAACCTGAGCGCTAATCTTATAAGCCCTGAGACCGAAATCCCCAGCTGCAATGCTGCAAGGCGCAACAATCGCGCATCCTCACCATAAAGGCAGACCATATGGCGGTGATGATTTCCTTCGGCATACTCCCTCTTATCGATCTGAAAGAGTTCAGATAATCCCCGACGCCATCTGAGATGGCTGCGTTCGGCCAGGGCAAAAACACAGAAGCGGGATATCAGCGAGAAGCTTGTGTGCCGTCTATGCGCGGCAGAGCAGACAGAACGCCAAAGCCGGGGGGGCATTCTCACCTCCCAGACCTCGGAAATTGTGGCGGATTTCCTCTTCAGAAACTTAGGCTGCCTTGTACATTTCATAATTCCCTCTATATATTAAATACCAGGAAACACCGGTTTTTTCTCACAAATTTATGTTTTTTTTTGCTATGGAATTCCACAGCAGTAAACCATAGATTGGCTTTACAACCATGAGCCAAAAGTCTATACTGCTGCATGATCCACCGTCCTTTACAGCTTTTCCCTCTAAGCCTCACTTTGTGCTTCTTTCTCAGCAGCGGCTGCAAATCGACGCCTGACAAACCTCAGGAAAACCAGGGATGCGTGGAAGTTACCGGCGTTGCCGCCATTAAGAATGGTAACCTGGGCCTTGCAAAGGACGAAGCACTCAAGGACGCAAAGCGCGTTGCTGTTCAGGAGGTTCTCGGCAGCATGGTGTCTGCTCGCAGTGATGTGAAGAACTTCGAGCTCGTGCGGCAGACGGTGACGAGCAAATCAGAGGGCATGATCGAAACCTTTTCAATCGTCTCTTCGCAGGCCGTTTCAGAGACGGAATACCAGGTGCGAATCAAGGCCAAGGTGAGCGAAGCACTTATGCAACAGACGATTGAAGAAGTCATCGCATCGCAAGGTAAACCACGCATGATGGTGCTTATTGAGGAGACCTTTAACAACAAGCCCGACGAAAACAAGGTAGCTCAGACAGAACTGGAAGCCCAGTTCATTGCGCAGGGATTTCCCTTTGTGGACCGCGCGACGGTTGAGAAGATACTCAGCAGGAATCGCCGCAAGATTACGGCTGCGCTCGGCGGTAACAACGCAGCGGCGCGCGAGCTCGGTGTGGATGCCGGAGCTGAAATAATTCTCGTGGGTGTAAGCCGTGTGAAAGAAGCCGGCAAGATTGCAGGTTCGCAGTTGATCTCGGTGCAGGCTGACCTCAACGTGCGCGTGATCGACATCAACACCGGCAAGATTCTCACCGCAGGCCAGGAGCACGGCGCCTACCCGCACATCAACGCAGAAAGCGGCGGAGTGATGGCTGTGAAAAAAGCCGTAACGCCGCTGCGCGAGAAGCTGGTCGCCGACATAGCAAAACTCTGGGATATCAACCGCGCCAACACGATCGCCCTGCTTGTGACCGGGCTCGACTATGAAAAGCTCATGGTGCTGCGCGGCGAGCTGAGCGAAAAAGTGCGCGGTGTCAAAGCGGTGAATCCGAAGGGTTCTGCTGGCAAAGCGGCGAAACTTGAAGTCGAATTCGAGGGATCTTCGTTTGATCTCGCTGATCGGTTACTGACTTCTGGTCTTTCGATTAAGCTCAAGATCGGCGAAGTGAAGCCAAACTCGCTCGACGTGAGCGCGAAGTAAAACTGCTGCTCGCGTCGCTAAGGTATCACCTGGCCTTCTGGCTTAAGCGCTCGCAGGCTCTCAGCATGATCTCGTGATCTTTGATGAGAGCCTCTTTATGTGATTGCAGAATTGCTTTTGCCACTGTGTTACCCACAATCGGTACATTGACATGGACGTGCACTTCATATTCGCGTACCGTGAGATTCTCTGAAAGTGACACATAGGGGCAGGTTGCAGTGATTTTCACTTTATCCGGGGCATATTCAGAGTGCATCGTGAACTTGCTCAGGTAGGTTTCCGTATTGAAGTAGTTGGTATCGACCATTTCGAGCATACCGGCTGGTACGAGTTTCCTGATCACATCGGGTATTGCGTTGCCAAAGCGAAACAAGCGGCGGGTAATCACAACCGGACCGTCATGCTCTACCCCCAGCAATTCCTGCGATTTCAGGCCTGGCTGATTCTCTATGTCGTCGTAGCGCATCTCTCGCGCAGCAATCACGGTTTTTATCGGATAAGGGAATTCCTGGCGCAGCGTGAAGCGCATTGCTCATAAAGTTTTTGACCGACACTCTGTCTTTTCGGATTCTCTCTCGTGCAGAAAGCGACCCTGGAACACCGGTTTCCCTTCTCGTTTGAAAAGCTGGTGGATATCCGTGAAGAGCGCTACCAGAATCTGGATATCTGGGATATGTTTTCTGCTGCGATTCTGCTAAACGAAGAAGACGACGGCAATATTCGCAGGCGCGAGTACAAGCTTCTGATTCGCACAGCGCTCCCATTGTTTGCGCAGAAGCTGCTCGCGAGCGGCGAAGCGCTTGCCTGCTATGAAATCACGACGCTCGACCGAAAGAAGCAGCAGTACACCTCAGATACCCGGTTGCGCATTGTGAATTCGGCTATCAATTTTGTCGAATTGTCGCTCTACGCAGCGGACGGCATTGACCGCAGTAAGCGCACGATCGATATTGAAGCGAACGTCAAAATTCCGGGGATTGGAAAACTCATTGAAAAACTCATCGTGCACGAATTTCACGAACAGAGTGGTGTGGATTGCGAACGTATATTGAAGTTTGCAAAAGAGCGGTATAATCTCGGCTAGTCCTTCTTCACCAGTGAGAGGGTGCGTCGCCCGAGCACTATTGCGCCAGGTACAAGCGAGGCGAGTGCTGAAATGCCAATCGCGGCCGTATAGATCATCGCGCGCTGTGCAGTGCCCAGCTCGAGTTTGAGTTCGCTGAGGTCTGCGCTCGACAGTTTGCTAAGCCATGGCAATTCGGAAAGGTGGTGCTGCAGAAAGCGGAGCGCAGGCTCTGACAGGGCTATTGCCAGTGAAGAGTGTATGAATCCCCAAAGCGCTCCTTCTATGGCCAGCAGGAACCAGAGAAACAGCATTGACGAGCCAAAGACGAGGTAGAGGCCAAATTCGTAGCGGTTCTGTACTGCAAGCAGCGCAAATGAGTTGGCGAGGGCGATGGCAGCAAGCGCGCCGAGTATAACTGCCACGGCCATAAAGATCAGATCGAGCTTTTCGAGCGACTTGAGTATAGAATCAAACTTCTTGCTCTGTTCAGGCACGCGCAGCCGCTCGGCTTTCGCGGCTTTTAAAATTCCCGGCAGGACTTTTTCGCTGGCGATTTCTACGAAGAGCTGGTCATAGCTATTGAGCGCATTAATCTGCCCGCGCTGCCGGTGTTTTTTCTGCACCCATTCGAGCGGCACGCCGAGCGCTGAAACCACTCCCGGGGGCGTAAAGCCACAGACGATCAGCAGGACGTCTTCTGTTACAGACCACTTTGTCCCCACTATGCTTTGTCCCAGCAATGCGCGCAGTCGCAGGCCAATTAGACTCTGCGCGGATATATTCGGCAGGCCGTTGATCATCGCGTAGGCGTACATGATTTCCAGATAACTTTCTGGCACGAGAACCGGAATCTCGTCAATCTGCTTGCCCTTATCCTCGGTTTTGCTGCCCGCATAAGGCGCCTTGCAGCGCATCAGCGGCTTAAACATTTTCTGCGGTACACCCTGCAGAACCAGGTCGAAGCTGAAACCCAGTTGCGAAAGTATCGGGTCCTCAAAGCGGCCTATAGCGGGTTGCTGCAAGAGTTGCGTCGCGGTAACGCTCCGCACATCGCCTGGCTTACCCCATCTCTTCGCACGCTCAATCATGCGCGAGTTGATGTGCATCAGGTTGTCCTGTTCTTTCCTGAACATGCCCCATGTAGCGTTACCTTTGCCGACGACCGACAGATCAGGCACCAGGCGGAGCGTTTGCGGCGGCAGGCTTGACTCCATTTTGGAGCGGATCATATTCTTAATCGGATCAAGGACGCCGAGAATGGTGATCACCACCAGGAGAGATAAGAATAATCCGATCGAAGAAAGCGCATTTCGAACGAAATGCTTGCGTGCGATAAATGCGACCAGATAAAGACGCCGGAGTAAAAACCGTACGAGATTCATTCTTCGGTTTCCGCGACCTTCCTGCGCCTTGTAGCAGTGTTTCTTGCGCTTTCGGTAAATTTGCCATCTTTGAGGCGCAATACTCTATCGGCGCGCTTCATAATGTACTGGCTGTGTGAAATGCAGATGAGGGTCAGACCCTCGGCGCGCAAATCTTCGAGCACTGAAACAATCGCCATTTCTGTGGCGCCATCCAGGTTGCCTGTCGGTTCATCGAGGAGCAGCACTGGGGGATCCATGAGCAGAGCACGGGCAAGAGCGGTTCGCTGTGCTTCGCCACCCGAGACCGAATTGGGATAGGCTTTCGCACGGTGAGCAATACCGAGGCGCTCCATACGCTCCGCGAGCCTTGCCTTTTCCAGTGTGGCGCCGGAAAATAGCGAAGGAAAGCGGATATTCTGCTCTACGGTAAGGAATGGTAAGAGTCGAAAATCCTGGAACAGGAAGCCGATATTTTTTTTGCGGAAACGCCCCAGGCCAAACTCCCCTAACCTACGATAGACATGCTTGCCTTCGAAGAGATAGGTACCGCTGTCCGGTCTAAGAAAACCGCCCAGTATGTAGAGTAGTGTACTCTTTCCACTGCCTGATTCACCCGCAATGACCGAGAAACTGCCGGCATTAAAGTCGAGCGAAATACCGTCAAGAATGGTGCGTTTACCGTAGGCGAAGCGAATATCTTGCAGCGTGATAATTGGCTGGTTCAATGTTCGCTCCGGTTCATTGTGTCGATTTCGTATATGGAGATATTCTTATACGCCTGCGCTGCGGTTGTGTTATAAAAGCAGATGACCTCAGTGCGCCGGCCTCTTTCTATGTTAAAAACGACCGACGATAACTGTTCGCGAAGAAGAAAAATACCCCGGCCATGCGAATCGTGCAGGCCGGCCGGCATTCCGGTTTCCGGATCGACTGAGAGATGCCGGTGCAGTCGATAGAGAATTTCTTTTTTGGTCAGCCGTCCATGTGGGTCAATGCAGGAGAGCACAATCCAATCGTCGCAGATGCCAAATTGCAGCGTGAATTGGTCCTCTTCATCCAGACGAATATCCTGGTGTGTATGTAAGATGTCTTCGTGCTGGTTCTTGGTCTGGTACTTGAATTCGCCGAGGTCGTTGATGGGTGCCCGAAACATCGCGTTAGAGGTAATTTCGTCCAGAACCAGCTTGATCGTCGCTTCGGATGCGCGCTTTTGTGACTTGAGCTGAAGAGCGATGCGGTCGGTAATTTCTCCGCGTTCGTGCAGCGTGGTGATACGGGTGGTGTAAAGCGCACAGTTGGCAAACGGACGAGGAAAGTTACGCAGGCTGACCGGGATCTCTTCGAATTGGGGAAAATACTTTTTTACACCGAAGATATCATCCGAAAGCATCTTTTCGATCGTTACCTCGATTTCGCGCAGGCTCATGCGTCCGTGCTTGGTAATGATCTGCGAAAAACCGTGCTCACGAATGACATCTATAAACTCATTTATATCATAAGACGTAATGAGTATGATGGGAATATTCGGCCGCAATTTGCGCGCCAGCCGGCCGAGTTCGAGCCCGTTCATCTCCGGTAGCTTGATATCAGTAATCAGCAAATCCAGATCGGGCGACATCGCGAGCGTCATCAGCGCCTGCTCGGCGCTGGAGGCTACCTGAACATCGTAACGCGAAAAAAGAAAATCTCTGATGGCGAGCTGTATCGATTCTACATCTTCAACGAGCAAAATGCGGTGGGAGCTTTTCTTGCCATCGACTTCGAGTCCGAGAAACGGCGCTGATACTATCTTACTCATGGTAACAGCGGCAGGTCGATCGTGACCCGCGTGAATGGCTTCTTGGACATCACGCGGATCTTTCCATTATGCTCGGTGACAATCTTACGCGCAATAAAAAGGCCAAGCCCGCGGTTGAGTTTGCCTTTCGTGGTGTAGAAAGGTTCAAATACGCGCGTGAGTTTCGCCCTGGGTATTCCGCCCCCATTATCGAGAAAACGCATCCGCGCAAACCGGCCGGTTCTTCTTACGCTCACGGTCAGAGTAATCTTTTGTTCGCCTTTACGCGTTTCTGCAAGGTCGAGCACGTTGCGTACAATGTTATGCCAGGCCCGGCGCAGACGCGAAAGATCGCCCGCTATGACCAGTTTCGGGTCGCACTCGGCAAGATCAATGATTATCGGCAGACGCGGATTGTCATTGATCTGCGCGACAAACTGTGCAACCTCCTGCGAGAGATTGAGGCGCACAGTGCGAAAAATTTCCCGCCGGTTCAGCGATTTGAGTTCTTCGAGCAGATCGGTCGCTGTGGTCAGGTCTTTCTCCAGTCCCGAGACGAGTTTTTCCATTTCGGCCGTTTTCACCAGCTTCCGGATTGCCTGCAAAGTCAGGTTCATGCCGGTGAGGGGACCATTGAGATCGTGCGCGATCACCCGCACAAAGAGCTCGAGCGATTCAAATTTGGCCTGGAAAAGTTTTTCTTCGCGACTGATGCGGCCGCGTGCAGGGCGATTATTGGCAGAGGTGGCCGTCGGATTACCCTATAAAAAAGGGGAGCATGACCTGTAAGGCTTAAGCTCCCCCTTGTTTCCGCGAGTCATACGACCCGCAGCGGATTAATAGCGCAGCGAATGTTTCAGGCGGTTGATGGTTTCAACATCGCCGTTAGAGGCGCCACGCTTCTGGAACTCAAACGTAAAGCGGAACAATTTTTCGAAATAGATCAGGTGTTCGATGTAAAAGTCGCGCTTGAACTTGATGCGGTTAGGGTTACTGGGGTCGTTCTCTACATCCGCCAGTTTAACCGTGTAATCGGGGTTCTTCTCTGCAACTTCGGTAGTCTTGTTAAAGGATGTGGCGAGCTGTATATCATTCGGATTTCCTTTCACAGGCGAAGGATGAACCGCTTTCGTATCATACTTGTACTGCTCGTAGAAATTCTGGTCGTCCACA
>CAYOZO010000044.1:0-23361 GCA_964408405.1 uncultured Turneriella sp. | reverse complement strand
TTAGCCAGCTTTGGCCTTTTCCCCTGGGATCTTTTCCAGCATAGATGATGAGCCCCGCAGAAAATTCCGAAACGCCGAGCAACCACTGAAACGGAAGAGAATCGCGTATCGCACTGATCTAACTATCTCTTCTTTCTCTCTTCTGTCCGCACCTGCAGCAGAATCGGCACTTCGGTCATGTTGAGCCGCTTGCGAAGCTCAGAGTTCAGGTGGCGTTTGACCGGCATCGCCACCGGTTTGTTGGTGAAGAGTATGAAGCGGTTGAGCGGGGTGCCCTGCGTGATGTACTTCAGCTTCACGTTCTGGTTGGCGAGTAGGTGGCTGGTAGAAAGCTCTTTCAGCAGGTGGTTTAGCTTCGGCGTGCCGATTTTTTCGAATACCTGTGCTTTCAGTTCAAATGCCTTGGCGACCGCCTTGGTACAGTTCTCACCCGTTTCGGCGCTGATAAAGAACCAGGGGAATTTCCAGAAAGCCTTCTGCGCATCGGCGAGCGCGGCGGCAATTTCAGCCTTGGTGTCTTTGTCGTCGCGAATCTTGTCATATTTGTTGATCAGGGCGATGAGCGGCTTGCCGGCATCGGCGATGAGGGCAAAGAGTGTCTTGTTCTGCTTGTCCAGGTTGTCTGCGTAGTCCATTACCAAAAAGGCGACGTCGCAAGTCTCCAGCGCTTCGCGCGCGCGTTTCACGCTGATCGATTCTACGTCCTCGACCACGTTGCGCTGTCGGCGCAGACCCGCAGTATCGACAATTTCGATCAGCCGGCCTTCAAAATGGAAGAACTCGTTGATGCTGTCGCGCGTGGTGCCTGCCACGGGCGAAATGAGTGCCCGCTCTTTACCCGTAATCCTGTTAAAGAAGGTACTTTTGCCGGCGTTGGGTTTGCCGAGAATTGCAATGCGCAAATCGGGAGTGCTTCTTGCAATGACATCTGTGTCCTTGCGGTAAAATTTTTTTCCTCCGGTGAAGTGCTGCTGGATCTCTTCTTTTAGGTCGTCAATGTTGCGCTTATTGAGGGCGGAGACAAAAAACGTTTTTGCGAAGCCCAGCTCGTAGAATTCTGCAGCTTCCGCTTCAAGCCTCGGGTCGTCGATAAAATTGACCACGAGCCAAACGGGCTTCTTTAGCCTTCGCAGACGATCGGCGAGATCTTGTTCGTACGGGTTCAAGCCACCGCGCGCGACAACGAACAGCAACAGGTTGAACTTCTCGAGTTGCTTTTCTGCCGCCTTGACGGCGGCGAGGGTCAGGGCATCAGAGCGTATGTTCTTTTCGCGCTCGAAACCGGGAAAGTCGGTGAGCGTCCAGGTGCCTTCGCCCCAATCGACTTTTTCGGTGATGAGGTCGCGCGTCACGCCGGGTTGGTTGTAAACGATGCTCTTGCGCGCGCCAATCAAGCTATTGAAGAGAGAGCTCTTGCCCACGTTCTGTCGGCCAATGATTGCTATTGCGGGCATTCGAGTTTCTAGGCTAAAAATCCCTGCGTGTCAACTGTAAATTATGAGCTTTTACGGCAATCTTGCTACAGTTGTCCGGAAAAGACTCTGTCTGACTGCTTTTTCAAGCAAATCCGCGCGGGATCAGATTTTCCCCTGGAAATATTCGAGCATGCCACCCAACGTCAGAATGTGGCGGTAGTCCGATTCGGGGGTTGTGTAGCCCGTATCAGCCGCGATCTGCTTGAGCATGCGCAAGAGATCCAGCGAGTCGATGCGCAGCTCTTTTTTCAGTGGTCGTGTCGGGTTGATCTTCTCGACATTGATCTCGGGCGCTGCCTTTTTCATTTTCTCTTGCAGGTATTTCTTTAGTTCTTCGGGTGTCTTTGCCATGTCTTTCTCCTCTTCCTATTAGCCCACGAATTAATTCGTGGGCTAATAGGTTCTCATTGTAATAATTCCTCAACCTGTTCCAGCAGGTCTTTCACTTCCGATAAAAACAGCGCCCCGTCGCGCCCGTCTGAAACGCGGTGATCCGCAGCCAGCGTTGCGTGGATGATTTCACGCACTTCTACTTTACCATCTACAACCCACGGTTTTTCACTGAGCATGCCGAATCCCACCATCGCGACCTGCGGCGGCGTGATGATCGGGAAAATTTCTTCGACGCCCAGGTCGCCCAGGCTCGTGATCGTGATTGTCGGGTCTGCCAGCTCCGTTGCCTTGAGGCCGCCGGTGCGCGTGCGCTCGCCGAGGTCGGCCAGAACCTTCGTTAGTTCAGACAAGCCCAGCTTCTCAGCGTTGTGTATTGCCGGTGCGATGAGTCCTCCCTCGCGCAGCGCCAAGGCCATGCCCACGTGTATTGCTTCGCTCGGCTGGAACGCATTGTTCACGTAGAAGCCATTCATGTTCGGGTAGCGCGCGACGGCGAGCGCGACCGCGCGAATGAGTAGAACGGCCGGTAGCATGCGGTCATCGAGCGAGCGCCTCTCGTTCTCAGTACGCAGCCACGCGAGCGCCGGCGTCAGGTTGATTTCGGTCGCGAGGTAGTAGTGCGGGATCTCGCGCTTGGAACGCGACATCGCCCTCGCAATCTGCTCTCGCATGGTTTTGGGGCCCGAAGACTGCCGCGATGCCGCAAACTGTTCGATGTCGGCAATGCCGTAGGGGCGATCAAGCGGCGAGAGATCGCTTTCAGCAATGCCGAGTTCTTGCATGCGCCGGCGAGCGGCGGGGCTTATTTGGAGGCGGGTGGACTGAACCCCACCCCCAGCCCCTCCCCTAATAGGGGAGGGGGGCCCGGAGGGCGGGGTGGGGTTAGCGACCGCCGCAGTGGGCAGCCTGACTTGCGCCCCCCTCTCCACATTGGTGGGGAGGGGGGACGGGGGGGTGGGGTTCTCCACCGGCTTATCGGTCTTCAACCTCGCCAGCGGAGTTCCTACTTTGATCTTGCGATCTTTGTCGGGTTTGACCAGCAGCTCTTCAACGACACCGTCGACCCAAATCTCGGCGTCGATCGCTGCTTTGACTGTTTCGAGTGTTGCGACAACCTGCCCTCGCTTGACGTGGTCGCCGGGTTTGATTTTCCATTCGAGCAGCGCCGCCTCGTCCATGTCGGCAGCGAGTGATGGCAGCACGTAGGTGTAGTTGTTCTCAGCCATAAACGACCTGGTTCGCCGCTGCCACAATTTTCTCAACCTGCGGAATCGCTGCCTGCTCCATGTGCGCGGCGTACGGTATCGGCACTTCTTCAGAACAGACACGCGCGATCGGTGCGTCCAGTTCGTAGAACGCCCCTTCGACAATCGACATTGCGATCTCTGCTGAAAGGCTGCCCGACTTGCAGCCTTCGTCGACAATCACCGCGCGGCGCGTTTTGGTCACCGAGGCGAGAATGGTCGCGCGATCGAGCGGGCGGAGTGTTCGCAGATCTATGACCTCTGCCGAAATGCCGGCGGCTTCGAGTTCTGCTGCGGCCTTGAGCGTCCGCGGTACCATGCCGCCGTAACAGATGAGCGTGACATCCTGTCCTGCGCGCAAGACTGCAGCACGGTCTAAATCCGCCGCAACAAAGTCTGCTTCGATCTCTTGTGTTTCCCGGAACAGCAGTGCGTGTTCGAAAATCAACACCGGGTCTGGATCTTTCAGTGCCGTCCACAGAATGCCGCGCGCGTCGTGCGCATTCGAGGGCGCGACGATGCGGATACCCGGAATGTGCGCATACCAGCCCTCGAAGCTGTGCGAGTGCTGCGCGGCGAGCTGGCGGCCGGCACCGGTTGTCATCCGAATGACCAGAGGCACGCTGAATTGCCCGCCCGACATGTGGCGCAGTGACGCAGCTGTGTTGATGATCTGGTCGAGTGCCAAAAGAGAAAAATTCACCGTCATGATCTCCACAATCGGGCGCATGCCATTCAGCGCAGCGCCGATGCCTGCGCCGGTGAAACCCGATTCAGAAAGCGGTGCATCGCGTATGCGGTCTTCGCCAAATTCGTGGATGAAACCTTTGGTGACTCCGTAAGGTCCGCCGTATTTGCCGATGTCTTCGCGCATCATGAAGACGCGCGGGTCATTCTGGAATGCATAGCGCAGGCCTTCGCCCAGCGCCTCGCGGTAAGTGATGGTTTTTTTCATTGACCCTTCTTCCCTTGCGTGATAAACCCCACCCCGGCCTTCGGCCACCCCTCCCCACTACGTGGAGAGGGGTTTGTGATGATGGTTTGTTCCCCCTCTCCATGTAATGGGCGGCTGGCTGCCGCCAGGCAGCGCGGGGCTAGGGGGTGGGGTTGTCGTAAGCAAAACATATTACCCCCAAGCTCCTACGGGCGTCGTAACGTCCTTCAGCAGATCGCCCACATCTTCCACCGGGCTTTCTTCGGCGAATTTGACTGCATCGTCGATCTCGGCTTTCACCGAGGCTTCGATGTCGGCGCGAATTGTGTCGGGGTCTAATCCCTGTTCGCGCATATGTTGCTCAAAGATGAGAATCGGATCGCGTTTCTGTTTCTCGGCAATTTCTGCCTTGTCGCGGTAGAGGTCAGGGTCGTACATCGAGTGCGCGCGAAAGCGGTACGTCTGGAACTCCAAGAACTGCGGATAGCCCGATTCGCGCACTTCATTGATCGCCGCAAGCGATTCGCGCGTGGTGGCAGCCAGATCCATGCCGTCGACGCTGCGCACCTTCATGTGGTAGCTCGCTGCTTTCACGGTGAGGTTGGTTTCAGATTCAGAACGCGCGAGCGCAGTACCCATCGCGTAAAAGTTGTTCTCACAGGCGAAGAGCACGGGGAGTTTCCAGAGTTTTGCGAGATTCATCGACTCGTGAAATTCACCTTCGGCCATAGCTCCCTCGCCAAAAAACACGACCGTCACAGCCTTGCGCTTCTGCATTTTATCGGCGAGAGCTATACCGACTGCCAGCGGCAAGCCACCCGCAACGATCGCGTTGCCGCCAAAAAAGCGCAGCGATTTGTCGAAGATGTGCATCGAGCCGCCACGGCCCTTGCAGCAGCCAGTGACCTTGCCAAACATCTCGGCCATCACTGCACGCTATGCACGCGACGCGTTTTTTGTTTTGCGTGATTAGTGACCTTGCCAAACATCTCGGCCATCACTGCACGGGCCGGTACGCCGCGCAACAAGGCGTGTGCATGCTCGCGGTAAGTCGCAACGATCGAATCTTCTGGTTTCAAAAAGGGGATTAACCCCGTGGCACAGGCTTCTTCGCCGATGTAGAGATGCAGAAAGCCGCGAATCTTTGTCGCGTTGTAGAGCTCGGCGCACTTCTCTTCAAAGCGGCGCAGCAACAGCATGCGGCGGTACCAGACCGCTGCTTCGTCGAGGGTGATTTTTATCATTTCGTACCCTCTAACGTCGAAAGATCACCTTCTGGTAAACCCAGCTCGCGCGCCTTCAAGAGCCGCCGCATGATCTTGCCGCTGCGGGTGCGGGGCAGGTTGTCCATGAAGCGTATTTCGCGCGGTGCAACGGCAGCGCCCAGGCGGCTACGCGCATGGCCGCGTATCTCGTCGGCAAGATCTTCGCTCGCCGTGAAGCCCTTGCGCAGCGAAACAAACGCCAGCACGAGTTCGCCCGCGACTTCGTCGGGCACACCAATGACCCCAGCTTCGGCGACGGCCTTGTGCTCCATGAGAACACTCTCGACTTCAAATGGGCCAATCAGGTGGCCCGACGACTTGATCACGTCGTCGGCGCGGCCGATGAACCAGAGATAACCATCGGCGTCGCGTTTCGCGAGATCGCCCGCGAGGTAGTAGCCGTCGGCAAAGCATTTCTTGTAGCGTTCATCTTCGTTCAGGTAAGTGCGGAACATCGATGGCCACGGTGTCTTAATTGCGATCTCGCCCTCGACATCGGGTTCTGTCACAATTTGAAGTCCGGCATCGGTGCGGTTAGCTAGCGCGATTTCGATTCCGGGAACCGCCTTGCCCATCGAACCCGGTTTGATATCCATTGCAGCGAAGTTGACAATCATCATTGCGCCGGTTTCCGTTTGCCATCACGTGTCGTGCGCCGGCAGACCGATATGTTCCTGCGTCCACAGCTCCGCTTCGGCATTGAGCGGTTCACCGACGCTGCACATGTGCCTGAGTGCGCTGAATCTGTATTTCTTTACTTCGTCGGCGCCGGCTTTCATCATCATGCGGATCGCGGTCGGTGCTGTCTACCACACCGCGACTTTTTCATTTTGTACGATGGAGTACCAGCGTTCGAGATCAAACTCATCTTCGTCGACGATCATCGTCACGCCGCACGACAGCGGCCCTAAAATGCCATACGATACGCCCGTGACCCAACCCGGGTCGGCGGTGCACCAGTAGACTTCGCAGTCTTTGAGGTCGAGCACTGCGCGCGATGTAGCATAGTGCGCCACTATCGCGCCGTGCACGTGCTGTGCGCCTCTTGGCTTACCCGTAGTACCACTGGTAAAATGCAGCAGCGCAGGCGTGTCGGCCAGAGTTACCTGCGTTACTTAGCCGTCGCTCTGCGCTGCGAGCAGGTCGTCGAAGTCAACATTACGGGGTAAATCCACCTTCTCACCAGACTCACGCAGCAGGATAACATGTTTTAGATCAGGCAGTTGCCCTCGAATACCCGCGACCTTGGTTTCGTACAGATCGGCTGTGGTGACGAGCACCTTCGCCTTGCCGATCGTCATGCGTGTTGCAATCGGGTCGGGCCCAAACGCAGAGAATGAAGAGGAAAACACCGCGCTGTGGCGCAGCGAACCCAGTGCGGCTACATAAAGACCCGGCAGGCGACCCGAGAGCGCGAAAACCTTGTCGCCGCGACTGACGCCGAGCGACGCGAGTGCATTCGCGAAGCGGTTGGTCTGCTTCTGTAATTCGGCGTAGCTGATGTCGATTTTGTTTCCTTCAATTCCCAACCAGCGAATTGCAGTCGTGTTACCGCGGCCGGCTTCGACGTGCCGGTCTATCGCGATGCGTGCCATGTTGAAGTCGCCGTTTTTGCCGATTTCTGCGGCGACTTTGTCCCAGCTGAAATCGCGGCGGTATGCGTCGTAGTCGGCGACGTGATGCTGTGTGCCTGCAGGTTTTTTAATGAGCGCTGTTTTAGTCTCTGCCATTTTTCCTCGAACGCCAGCAGAGCCGGCCGTTGTCCGCAGGTGCAGTCTTTGAAGGCCGCGCAAATTGAAAAGTGGAATACTGGATATATAATTCTTTTGTGGCGCCTGCGGCGAATTCTATGGGGGTTTACCTGTTCAGGGGGCGTTGATCAGGCAGCAGTGACCGACGAAATCGGGTAATGGCGGCAAGGGTGCATAGAGGCAAATTCTGCCATTTGCTGTTTGCATCATTGTGCGACTGTTATGGAAATCCAGCGCAGCCGTAGGGGCAGAGAATCCCGTGCCAACGGCCTTGAGGTAGGCCTCGCGCGCGGTAAAACAACGCAAAAAGGCGGTGCTGCGTTCTGCCTCTTCCTGGCGGGCTATCATGGCAATCTCTGTGGGAGCTAATACGTTCTGCGCCAGGTTATGCCAGTCGGGCATTGGTCGAATTTTTTCGATGTCGATGCCCACCTCGTGCCGGCTCAATGCAATCGCGAGTGCACCGTGCGAGTGTGAAAGATTAAAGCGCAGCCGCGGGTAATCAGGCAGCCACGGTTTGCCAGCTTCCGCAACCTCGATACGTATTTGGCGCGCGGTACCATGTCTGCAGCACGCTTAAGCTCCACCGCCGAAACAAGATCTTTGTTAGCAAAGAGCAGCGCGTTCGCGAAAAACCAGGTGTGCGCGCCTCTGTCCGGCAGTTCTACGGAAGAAGTTTGCTGTTGGCTCCAGGTCTTCTGCTGACCGAAATGCCAGAACAAGGCGTCAGTTACCATTAATCGAGCAGTTTTTTCAATAGCGGATTTCTTACGAATTCAGCGAGCGTTTGCTCAATCCGGGTATTGAGCAGTGCCTTACTCTGCTCGATGTCGGTGCTGATCAGTGCAGGCAGTTCGGCTTCGCGTGTCCGGTAGAGTGAAAGCAGGCGTTCATGCATCACGTCGATGTCGCGGCGGTCGCCCAGTGTGTTCTGTGAGCGGACTGCCAGTTCATACATGGTTTTGAACTTCTTAGGCTTGAACTCCGTAGCGTAGAGTTCGAGCGCGTAGCGAAAACGCCTGAGCGCAATGCGCAGCTTGTGCAGCTCTTTGGCCGAACCGTCTTTTTGGAATTTTTTAACCTGATTGAGTACCCGGCTCAAATAATGAGAGAGTACAGGTCTATGCGAATCGGCAAAGGTAACAGATCTTTTGAGGTTGGGTATTCGGAACTTTTTCCGATACGACATATGCCATACCTACCGCAATGCCTTTTGTATAAGCAGAAATTCGCTGATGTTTTCGACGTCGATGACGCCCATGAGCTGGCCTTCGTAACCGACCGGGAGCAGCGGCAGATTGAGTTCGTTCATGATTTGCAGCGCTTCCGTTACCGGCATCTGCGGCGGCAGAATGCGGATATCTCGCCGCATAATCTGCCCGATGGGGATTGTCTGGCCAAAGCGTGCGAGTCCTGCCAGCATATCGTCGCGTGTCAGAACGCCGGCAATTACTCCCCCTTCGCTGACCACAAACTCGCGTTCCTGGCTGTCGAGTAATGCCCGCAGCGCATGCGCGAGTGTTTCCTCTGCGCGCAGGACGGTAAATTTTCGCATCACGAGCCCGCCGACGCTTTGCACGCCGAGATCCTGCTTTACGTATTCCTGGCTTGCTTCGGCGCCCGCGCCGAGATAAATGAAGATCCCGATGAAAACCAGCCAGATGTTATAGAAGAGTCCAAGAAAGACAAAACCAATCGCTATGACTTGGCCGAGGTTGGCTGCAATCTGCGTCGCGCGCGCGCGTTCAAATTTGAGCGCGAGCAGTGCGCGCAGTATGCGCCCACCATCCATCGGAAAGGCAGGAATCAGGTTAAAGGCAGCCATGAGTATGTTGACCAGAAAAAGCGTAGGTAAAAACAATTCAGGTGTCATTCCCCCCTTGGGGAAATCGAGCACATACACTGTGGGTGAAAAGTGCATATAGGCGAAGAGACCTGCTGCAATGACCACGTTTACCATCGGGCCGGCAATCGCAACGAGCAGCTCCTGCATAGGCTTTTCGGGCATTTTTTCCATGCGCGCCATGCCCCCAATCGGAAAGAGCGTAATATCGCGGGTCACGATGCCGAAGCGGCGGGCGGTGAGCGCGTGGCCGAACTCGTGCAGCACGACGCAGCCGAAGAGCGAGAGTATATAACCGATGGTCAAAAGCGCCTGTTCGGTGTTCTGCGCCGCGCGGTAGCTGCTCAGGCCAATCCACGCCAAGAGCAGAAAGAAAGTCCAGTGGATGTAAACCTTGATGCCGCGAAATTCTCCAATGGGTATAGACCAGCGCATGGGTTGCGGTGATATTGCGCCGTGCGCTGTCATGCATAAAGTGCGCGAGTGCGGGGGATGTGGGGAGGCTGGGTTTGGATTTCCGTAACTGCATGCACAGCGCGGCAGATCAGGATTTCCATAACTATGTGACAGTTCACCCTGCAGCGGTCTCGGTGCGGAATTCAATAGTTTTTCAGCCTAAATCGCTGGAATTTTTTAAAATCAGTGAGAAAAATCCGCCGTTTTCTGGTATTTAATATGTAGAGGCCCCATGAATTGCTCAACACAACCGCTCTTTCTGAGGAACAAACCAGATCACATCACAGAATTATGGGAGGTGCGACTGCCTGTAAAACTTTGGCTCCGAATACAGGCCATCGCTTCCCGAAAAAAGGTCACCTATTCCACAATTACGCGCTACTGCAGTTTCATGCTGGCAGAGCGCAGTAGTCTCAGAGGGCGAAAAGCTATACAAAAACTTGTGCGCGATGACCGCGAATCGTATCGCCAGGCTGAGTTACTACACAGGCACGTGGCCTGTTTCTATGGTGAGGATGTTCGGATGCTGCGTCTCGCTGCCATGCAGCTGGGGGTGACTGTGTCGTGTTTAATTCGCATTGCGTTGAAGATTTTTCTCAGGCACTTCGATATGGAAAAACATAGCCATCTCGATCCTTCCGAAGTGGCACTGTTCTGGCGGGGCATCAAACGCGCGATCCATCTCATACCACACCACGAAAACAACCACGGAAGTTTCGGCAAGCGGTCCTTCATCCTCCAGTCCTTCCCCCCGGAAATGCGCTGGGGGTGGCCTTCCGGCGAGGCGCGGGCGGCTTAAAACAAAACCCGCGATAGCTTGCGCCGGTACTCGAGAGTCAGCGGGTGTTCATTGCCCAGTATATGAAACGCCCGTATCAGAATTTCCTTGTCTTTTTGCTTATCTTTACTCGCGTCAACGTGTTCAAGCCAGCGCTCGAGCAGGGGGATTGTATTCGCTTCTACACCTGCCACCAGGACAGATAGTTCTGTCGCTTGCCCGTCGGCGAGCATTGCGAGCGCGGCATTGCGCGCATCGCTAAAAGCCGAACCAAATTCAGGTATGAGTTGCAGACACTCACGCGCGGCCTGAGTATCAGCGGGATTTCGCAGAAGGAAGCCCTTTGCCACAGCCCAGGCGGCCTCTTCCAGGCGCTTGCCTTTAAGTTGATCTAGCAGCGGTCTTGCCTCTGCGGGTGAGCTAAGACTCAGATTCAGAACCTTCAGGTATTCTTCCGGCACAATGAACTGGTCGAGAATTTCGCGAATGCGATTAGCCGGTTGTGCCCCGACGAAACCTCCCACTATCTTGCCGTCTTTGAAAATTTTGACGTCCGGAATGCTCATGATCTGGAACTGCTGGCCCAACTGCTGCTCGGCGTCGGTGTTCACTTTCGCCAGCGCAAATTTGCCTGCGTATTCTTTCTCAAGGCCCTCGAGAGTTGGGGTGAGCATACGGCATGGACCACACCAGGGCGCCCAGAAATCGACGACGACTGGCCTCTTGTGCGATTCGCGGATTACCTTTTCTTCAAAATCGGCGGTCGTAACATCCATGCTTTGCGCGGGCGGAGTTAACGACAGGACGTAAATAGCTTTTACCTTGTGCCTAATAACAGGAAACTCCATGATAAATTCCTATAAAGTGTGCCGAGATGCAACGTTATCCGCTCAGCATTGGCTTCGACTACGGCATACTGCATGGGGCAGTTGTCACCAAAGCTGCTTTCCGGCAAAGGATTTTGGACGCCTGGACGGGCAGCGCTTCCGCATTTTCGGTCTGTATACCACGTAAGAATTGGCTCGTGATACAGCGTGGCAGTTTTACCTTTCGAAACCTGAAACTCTCCTACCTCGAAGCGACCCCTGAGGCAAAACAGAAACTCTTTATCGCGCATGCCAATGGTTATGGTGCCGGCATGTACGACTATCTTATTGCTGAGCTGGGTAGGCGTTACCATGTCTGCGCGCTCGACTTTGCCGGCCACGGTGAGTCAGAGAGCACACTCAATTTTTCTTCATGGAATTTCTTCCGCGAGCAGATACTCGCTTTCTTTGAGCACAAGGGCTGGCAAAAGGTAACCGCCATCGGCCATTCGCTCGGCGGCGGCAGTCTGCTGCGCGCGGCACAGGCCAATGCAGATGTGTTCGAGAAAATCATCGCATTCGACCCGGTCATCCTTAGCCTCGCGGCAGTGCTTTACGTGAAGCTCTTCGGCAATCCGATGGCAGAAACGGCGCTTACGCGCCGCGCCTACTTCAAAAATAAGGAGCAGGCGCTCAAAATTTTTCTGCGGCATCCGTCGAACCGCAGCTGGCAGCGCGAGAGTGTCGAGGCTTATGTCAAATATTGCATCCGCGACAGCGAAGACGGCGCCGAACTCTGCTGTAGTCCTGACGTGGAAGCGCAAATTTTTTCGTTAGCGGGATTTGGTCACCTGTTTAAGCTGGGCCGCATTACCTGCGAGACACACCTCATTCTGCCGCCGAAGACACATGTGTGTCCTCTCCGCGTCGCGCGGCGCATTGTGCGCAACAATCCGAATTCCAGCATGGAAATTGTGCCAGAGAGCGGTCACCTGCTACCCTTTGAGAACCACCGTCTGACGCTCCAGCTGGTTGGGCGTTATGTTTGACGCCTGACTGGTTACTGGCAGTCAAGCACATGGCAGAATCCGCCGGTACTCCGAAGCAAAAAATCTTCATGCAGCTGCTCTTGCTGCTAGTGGGATTAACCCTTGTGCTGTCGCGGAATTACTGGGGAAAACCATTGTCCGTGCTGCTTGCGGGGGCTTTCTTCATCAACCTCTGTTGGATTACACTCGTGCTAGGGCATGACCTCAAGATCTGGGCCTGGCTGCGCAACAATATCGTAGGTAACCTCGCCCTGATCGCCATTATCGTCGCGAATCTGATGGCTATCGTTGTAACGGTTTTTATGTCTTAAGCCAAATGGAAATTCTCTCTGACATTGAGTTCCAGGCGCGGCTTTTGCGCGCAGTGATACCGGCTCTTACGGCAGTGCTGTTTGCGCAGTCAGGGCTCGACAAGGTTTTCGACTTTCGCGGCAACCTCAACTGGATGACCGATCACTTTAGCAAGACTATCCTGCGCCAGGTCGTGCCGGTTTCCTTGGAGCCTGTGCGCCAACTTGCCGGAGCGATTTTTCGCGCAAGCCGCGTCCGCTAATCGGCAAAAATTCATCCGCAAATCGTGCCGATTTGCTCCACGAGGCGCCAAGAGGCGCGAATTTTTGCCGATTTTCGCTTATGTCCAGGCGAAACGCGGCCCCAGCTCGCGCAAAAAATCGCCTTTTTGCTTTTTTGCATGAGTTGGCGCACAGGCTCCTTGGTGATGATCACAATTCTCGAACTGGCCTCGGCCGTACTCTGCGCTGTCGGAGCGATCGCGGTTCTGCTGGGCGAATCCGTTGGCCCGGCCTACTGGGGCCTGCTGCTCAGCGCAGTGACCTTGCTTTTCCTCTTCACAGGCCAGCGTATTGCCAAAGACTACGCCGGCGCAGCGTCGATTGCGCTCTGCGTAGGTCTTTGCGTCCTGGGCATGTTTGTGCTGCGTTGAATTTCAAGCCCTCGTCGGGTTAGGAGCCTGTATATCACGTGGCAGAAAAATGCAATTTTGCCTGAACATTCCTGCGAACAGGGCCAAATAACGCAATCCCGGGTATGCTCGGAGGATTTTGACAAGGCGAGGGGAGTATGGTACAGTATCAGTTCAATTTCATGAACGATGGCCGGGTAACGCCATGGTCTTGGGAAGTTTTGGTTAGATTCGCCTATTCAAGAAGGGTGCGGTTTAGCCTCCTTTTGTTCGGTAGCTTTGGCGGTATTATATCGGATCGCACGGCACTCATGGCGCAGACGGTACAACACGAGAAACATTCGAAATTTCCCGAGTTGATGCAGTATTACAAAGCTTACGAAGAGGCCTTAAAAAAGGCCGCTTTGATACCGCAGTGTGCGAGGCCGAAGCAGCGCTTAATCTCAATCGCGAAATCGCCGGTGAAGACGATCCGCTCACAGCAAATTGTTACAGCAACCTCGGCACAGCATGGCACTATAAAGGCGCTAAAGATTCTTGCCAAACTCCTGGGCGAAGACTACGTCGATGTGGCGACAAGCTATAACAACCTCGGCTCCGCTTATCTCAACAGGGGCGACTACGACAAGGCAATTTTTTCATGAAAAAACTCTGCAGATTAAGCGGAAAGCCCTTGGTAGAGAGCATGCCACGGTGGCGACAGGTTACTACCATCTCGGCCTGGCCTCGGCGGGCAAAGGACAGTATAAAAAAGCGCTTGAATACCTTAAGACCGCACTCGGAATAAGAATGAAGAAATTAGGTGAAAATCACCCGGACGCGGTCAACAGTCGCAAGGCGCTCGAAGAGCTCTCAGCGCTGACGAGCAAAAATAAGTAAACTTCTATTTCGCCTTGCCGCAGCATCTCACCTTCGGGTTTTACCCGCCATGGCAATGACAATCAACCAGATCGAACAACACCTTGGTTCGCATGCGGGCCTCTTAATCCACAAGTGCGAGACCATCCACAAAGAATCACTCCATCTGCCCTCGCCGGATGTGGTCGATAAAATTTACGCTCCCACAAATCGTAATAACAAAGTTCTGCGCTCGCTGCAGGCAATTATCGGCCACGGACGCCTTGCCAATACCGGTTACGTGTCGATTCTGCCGGTTGACCAGGGTATTGAACATTCTGCGGGCGCTTCGTTTGCGCCGAACCCGATCTACTTTGATCCCGAAAACATTGTCAAGCTCGCCATCGAGGGGGGCTGCAATGCGGTTGCTTCTACCTACGGCGTGCTCGCAGCAGTCTCGCGCAAGTATGCCCACAGGATTCCCTTCATCGTGAAGATTAACCATAACGAGTTTCTCTCTTACCCGAACAAATACGACCAGATCATGTTTGGTACCGTCGAAGAAGCGGCGGAGTTAGGAGCGGTAGCGGTTGGCGCTACGATCTATTTTGGTTCTGAAGAATCGTCACGGCAGATTATCGAAGTGTCACAGGCATTCGAGCGTGCGCACGAACTGGGTCTTGCCACCATTCTTTGGTGTTACCTGCGTAACAGCGAGTTCAAGAAAGATGGCGTGGATTACCATACCTCTGCAGACCTCACCGGCCAGGCAAACCATCTCGGCGTAACGATTCAGGCGGATATTATTAAGCAGAAGCTGCCTACCAACAACGGTGGCTACAACGCGCTCAAATTCGGCAAGACCCACGCAAAGGTGTATTCTGACTTAACGAGTGACAATCCCATTGATCTGACGCGCTATCAGGTTGCTAACTGCTATATGGGCCGCATGGGCCTCATCAACTCGGGCGGGGAATCGAAAGGTGCGACCGACCTCGATGAAGCAATCATGACTGCTGTCATCAACAAGCGCGCGGGTGGTATGGGCCTGATATCAGGTCGAAAAGCCTTCCAGAAGTCCATGAAAGAGGGCGTGGCGCTCCTGAATGCAATCCAGGACGTTTATCTCTGCAAAGACGTAACAATCGCCTAAGGCGTGCCGCACGTAGAGGTAGGTTTAAACCTACCTCTGCGTACAGAGCTTAATGCCGTTCCCACATTAGAGAAGAGCGCAGCTCGTGCGCTGTCTGCCTGATGCGGCGTGCCAGAATTCTCGCGAGGTTTCGCATCACGACATAACCCATAGCCTTGTCCTGTTCGAACAGATCGTACAGCGCAGCGCGTGGAATCTTGAAGACCGTACTGGCCTTTATGGCCACAGCGCTCGCTGAGCGTGGTTCGCCGTCGATGAACGCAAATTCGCCGAACAGCTTTCCGGGTAATATTGTGTGGATCGTGGCGGTGTCTGTCTTACCCAGGGCTCCGACGATCTGGACACGCCCTTCGGTAAGCACATAGATGTCCGACTCCCTGCTCTGCTCGTGAAAAATTTCCTGATTCTCTGCGAACTCTTCTTTTACGGCATTGCCAGCGATTTTTGCCAGCTGCACTTCGTTCAGGTCCTTGAAGAGTTCAAATGATCCGAGAAGTTTTTGTATATCCATTTTATTCCTGATTTTCGAGGATCGTCTTACTGATCTGGTGTACTTCTGTTGCCGTAATTCGGATGGCGTCGAGCACATCGACAAAGGCATTCATGGCTCGGCTATCCTGCTCTGTTGTCCTTAACAAGCTTTCCAGATTCTCGCTTTGAACCTTTTTTAACATGAACTTGAGTTTCTTATACAGCAGTCCCGATTCTTCGGCGAGCGGTATGTTTTTCGTTTCGAATGCCTGCAGATTTTTTTCCAGCAGTTCCGCCACTTTGCTTAGCATGAACTCCAGATCTTTTTTCTGATTTGCGGTGAAGCTGTTATGCTTTTCGGCGACGCTCTTCATGACGGGAAGCACTTCCATGTGCAGCGAGTTCGCCAGTTGTCGCATATCCTCGGCAAGATGCAGGTAATAAGTTGCCTCGCGCGATTCGCTGTTGGTGAGCGTCAGCTTCGCGAGATCGCGCAGGTATAGTTTGATCGCGTCAGAGAGCAGGGCGATCTGCCGGTTGGTAGTCTCGACGTGGTTCTCGGCGGCGACAAGAGCCTGCGGATTGAAAATATTGCGCAGATCTTTTACCGTTTCCAATACTATCGCGCCGGCGCGCAACAGTTCACGGCGAGTCTGCTCCAGCGAAAGGCTCGAAGATTTGATATCTCCTGGCTGGATATACTGCGGCCTGAAAGCTCCCGGGGGAGTTTTGGCATCTTTGATGAGGTAGCGAACGGTGCCCTCGAGTATTCCTATGAACGGGAGAAAGACAACCGTATTGAGCAGGTTGAAGAGCATGTGCGCGTTGGCGATGGCGCGCGAAATATTGCCCGGTTCGACTGCATCGGTAATCTTCTTGATAAATGCAGTAAAAGGCGTCAGGAACGGAAAAAAGAGTAATACTCCCGCAAAGTTGAAGATAAAGTGGATGAGTGCCACCCGCTTGCCATCGCGGCCAGAGCCAAGGCTGCCTAGTGCTGCGGTCATCGTTGTGCCGATGTTGGCGCCAAATGCTATCACAATCGCCGCCTTGAGAGAAAGAATACCCTGGGTTGCGAGCGCTATGGAAATACCTATTGCCGCGCCGCTCGACTGTATGATGCCCGTAAATAGCGCCGAAAAGGCGAGTCCCAGAATAGGTTTATCGCCGATCTCTGCCATGAGGCCGGTGAAAGCAGGTACTGAGCGCAACGGATTCATGGATTCGCTCATGAATCCCATACCAAAGAAAATCAGGCCAAAGCCGAATATTACCTGTCCCGTGAACTTCAGGGCCTGCGAACGGCCACCCAGGACGATCGAAAGGAAAAATCCCAGCGCAATGAGCAGCGGAGAATACTCGGCGATGTTGAAAGCAATCAGCTGCACCGTTAGAGTGGTGCCAATGTTGCAGCCGAAAATGACTCCGATTGCCTGTTTCAGTGTCATCAGCGTCGAACTGACGAAACCGATGACCATGACGGTTGTCGCACTCGAGCTCTGTATTGCTGCGGTGGTGAGCGTACCCACCAAGACGCCCATGACGGGCTTATTGGTGAGTTTGCCGAGTATGACGCGCATCTTTTCGCCGGCCGCTTTTTGCAGCCCCTCTGAGCTCGCTTCCATGCCATAGAGGAAAAGCGCCAGACCGCCGAAGAGGCCTAGCAGCAGAAAGAAGATCCAGCCTCTGCGCAGGGCCTTTACGCGAATCTGCAACGGCGGAGTTTCGAGTTTGCCATTGTGAAAAGCTTCGACGAGGTAGTCGCCCGGCGCATCGCCGATTTTCAAGGTAGCTTTGGCAAAACCGTCTTTGTCTGTGCGGGTTTCGAGCGGGCTTACCTCGGCGTTCTTGCCCGCAGCACTGCTCAGGTGAAAGCGCACCATTTCGCCGGCTGCTGGTTGGCCGTTTTTCAGGACCTTGACGACAAGTCCCTGGTTGATGGTACCCGACTCGAGGCCGGTGAGCGTCTTCTGGCCAACCGGGTAGGAATGATTTTCCAATTTGTACGCGTCGGCAGCGCGCAGCGGTGCGCTACCCAGCGTCAGCCCCAGGTAGAATAAGAATTGCATGCGATATAACCTGCGGCTTCTCAGCACAAAACTCTCCTTATACCATTGTGCGAGCCTTTTCAAGTCGGAGCGGCAACCTGGCGCACCCGGTCGTTACACACGCCACCAGACTGAAAAGCCAAATCGCTCTGTATATGCCAATTCATCTGCCAAATTCTCTGATTTTTTTTGGCGCTTTTTCTCGACTGTCTGTGGCAGTACCGCTTTCTGGGAATATAAGGAGAAAATCCCATGATCACCAATTTTAGGCAGGTTGAAGAAAAGATCCACTCATACCCGGTGCAGAAGATAGCCGTAGCTTCGGGCACCGATTCCGAAACTTTACATGCGGTGCAGATGGCGCGCGAAAAAAACATCGCCGAGTGCGTGCTTGTTGGCGATGAAGCAGTCATAAAATCGACTGCCGAAAAAGAAGGCATTAGCCTTGCGGGAGTTGAAATTGTCAACGTGCCTGATCCGGTGAAGGCAGGTCTTGCCGCTGTGCAGCTCGTGAGCGAAGGCAAGGCGCAGATATTCATGAAGGGTTATATACATAGCGATGACTTTTTGCGCTGCGTGCTCAACAAAGAGGTTGGCCTGCGTGCCGACAACCTGCTGAACCATGTTTTCATTCTCGAAGCGACGCACCTGGGCCGGCTGCTTTTAATTACCGACGGCGCCATGAATATCGCACCAACACTCGAAGAGAAGGCGCGCATTATCAGCAACACAGTCGCCTTAGCGCAGATTTTCGAGATTGAGAAACCCAAGGTCGCTGTCATCTCTGCCGTTGAGGTGGTCACTCCCGGTATTCAATCGACGCTCGAGGCGGCAGCACTCGCCAAGATGAGCGACCGCAACCAGTTTCATGGCGGCATTGTCGATGGTCCGTTGGCGCTCGACAACGCGATCAACCCGCAGGCAGCAAAATATAAGAAAATCGGCGGCGAGGTTGCGGGTAATGCCGACATTCTGCTGATGCCAGACATTGTCTCTGGCAATGCGCTGGCGAAATCGTTCGCGCACATTACCGGCGGCACGACGGCAGGATTGATCTTCGGCGCGAAGGCTCCGGTCATCTTGCCCTCGCGCTCTGATTCAAAGCAGTCGAAGCTGATGGGCATGGCGTGTGCGGTCTATGTCGCGGGTGCAAATGCACAGAAGCGGGTAAAAATTGGGAAAGTCCATTTTTGATTTGAGGCGTAGCCTCAAATCAAAAATGCAAAATTATGAAAAAAATCCTCGTTATCAACTCAGGCTCGTCGACCATCAAGGCCGATGTTTTCGAAATCAAAGAGGGAGTTCCGGTTTTTCTGGCGAAGGCCCTCGTCGATAAACTGGGTAAGGGCGACGCCGTACTGATCATTAAAGACTCAGAGAAGAAGCTCCGCGAAATACCGATTGCCGGTCTCGGCGTGCTGGCTACGCTGGGCCGGCTGTTCGCTGAACTGGGCGATACGGGTGTCTGCAAGCCCGACGAGCTCTTGGCGGTTGGTCACCGCGTCGTACATGGCGGTAGCCGCTACACTGCGCCTGTTGTCATCGACGACGCCGTGATTGCGGCCATTCGCGAAATGGCGGTCTTTGCCTCGCTGCATAAC
The DNA here is from genome assembly GCA_964408405.1 of uncultured Turneriella sp. Classification (GTDB taxonomy): domain Bacteria; phylum Spirochaetota; class Leptospiria; order Turneriellales; family Turneriellaceae; genus Turneriella. The sequence continues at coordinate 4,335 of CAYOZO010000044.1, read as the reverse complement.
CCGGCGAACCTCGCGGGCATTGAGTACTGCCGGCGCAGCACTACCGTGCCCCAAGTGGCGGTCTTTGATACTGCTTTTCACCATAGTATGCCGGCTGTAGCCTCGACTTATGCCATACCGCGGGAGCTGAGCGAGAAGTACGGTCTGTGCCGTTACGGCTTTCATGGTACTTCGCACGAGTACGTGACGCGCGAGTGCGCCCGGCTGATGGAAATACCCTATGATGAATTTAATGCCATATCATTGCATCTGGGCAATGGCGCGAGCGCGTGTGCGGTGCGCGGCGGCAAGAGCGTCGATACCAGTATGGGCTTCACGCCGCTCGAAGGGCTGGTGATGGGCACACGCAGCGGCGATATCGACCCGTCGCTGCCGTTTTTTCTGCAGAACGTGGTCGGGCTTTCTGCGGCCGATGCCGAGAGTCTGCTCAATAGAAAATCGGGTCTGTTGGGTTTGAGCGGTGTGAGCGACATGCGCGAACTCTTGAGTCGCGCCGATGCCGGCCACGAGCATGCGGCGCTTGCGCGCGATATTTTCTGCGCGCGTATTCGAAAATACCTCGGTGCTTATTTCACCTGGGGTAAACCGCATGCGGTCGTCTTCACCGGCGGCATCGGCGAGAACTCGTCTGAAATCCGCCGGCGGGTGCTCGAGGGGCTTGAGCATTTGGGTATATGTCTCTCGAGAGAAAAAAACCTGAACCCGGCAGAAGGGGGATTGATCTCAGCGGAAAAGAGTATTCCTGTGTACGTGATCAATACCGACGAAGAACTGATGATTGCCCGGCAGGCTTTGCATTTGCTACAGCAGACCTAAGGGAACAAATCAAAAGATGTAGCTCGTCCCTGCGCTGATCGACGACGCCCCGAGAATGTTCCGCACGTACAGCGCACCCTTGTAGAATACAGGAAAAGTCAGTGTCTCGCTCGCGTGCAGCACAACGCCCGGTGCGAAAGTCGCAAAACTTGCGTTGTTATAGTAAAGCGGGTTTGCGTTCAGGTTTGCAGCATCGCCGTTCTTGAGTGACTGGCGGAGCTCAAAGCCCACGATGAAGGTCAAGTAGCCGGCGCGAGCGCCGGTCATCAACTGCGCATGCACCTCGTCGGAAAAACCAACCGTGCGTTTGTGGAAGCCCGCCGACACCAGGTAGAAGCCCGGCAGTCCCGCATGAAATCCCCCGGCGAGTGAAAGGCGGGGCAGAAAGCTAAACTCTCCGTCACCGGCAGGAATTGCTGCATTCTTGTTGCCTGTCGGTAAGGAGAGCTCGAGCCCTGCGCTCAGGAGCAGAGGTCCTGAGTGGAGCAGGTAACGCCCCGAAAGCAGGCTGTCGCCCAGGCCCCTATAGGTTTGGCGGGTGCTCATGAGGCCCGTGTCTTCGGCGCTGCTGAGCGCCAGCAGGCTTGTCGCTGCGCCGATGGTCAGCCGTTCTGTCACCCCGTATTCGCCCCCCAGCTGGGTTGCCACTTCGGTAAAGCGCGGTATCGCTGAAGTTTGCCCGCTGCCGTCATAGACCTTGTTGGCGCTCGTGTAGCTTGCGCCGAGGCCAACCATCGCCTGGCCTTTGTCGCGGACCCACGCTGCATGGGTGGACGAAGCTACGGTGGTAGCCAGCGCCAGCATGCCGATTGCCCGGTATGGAGTTCTCAGGAAGCTCATGACAATGGGTCGTCACAGGGCCTCTATCCTGACAAGAAAACTTCGGATTTTTGTACCCAGAAATACAGACGAAAAATGTTTGCGTTCGGGTCCAAAGGGTGTAATAATTATGCATCAGGGCAGTCTTGTGCGCAAGGGCTGAGCCCGCTGAAGGAGAGTACAACGAATGGCAAACATAGATCTCAAAGTCGAAGGCATGACCTGTGGGCACTGCGAACGCACGGTCGAAGAGGTGATCCGCGAGGCGGGCGCTACCGGCAAAGCTGATCGGATTGCGGGGGTGGCACACATCACGTATGACGAAAACTCTGACCAGCTTGCGAAAATCCGCGCGGCCATCGAAGAAAATGGCTACTTGGTGAAAAACTGAGGCCTTTATGAGCCAGTCAAAGACGCTCGATATTTCGGGCATGACCTGCGCCAACTGCGCGCTGCGGATTGAGAAGGGTCTGGCGAAACTACCGGGAGTTAAATCGGCGACGGTCAATTTTGCCCTGGAGACCGCGTCGGTGCAGTATGACGAGTCGGTGTGCGATCTGCCGCAACTTATCAGCAAAGTTGAGCAGTTGGGTTATGGTGCGACTGAGCAAAAGGAAGACGAGGCAGCTGAGCGCGATGGAGAGCGGCAGCGCGAATACGGGAAGACGTTTCGCCTGTGGCTCCTTTCGGCCGCGCTGTCGCTGCCCTTGGCTTACACAATGGTCGCGCATCTGGGGATTTACTTCTTACCGATGCCCGAGCTCTTAATGAACCCGTGGTTCCAACTGTCCCTCGCGGCCCCCGTGCAATTCCTCATCGGCGCCCGGTTTTATGCCGGTGCATGGCGCGCTCTCATGGATAAAAGCGCCAATATGGACACTCTGGTAGCGCTCGGGACTTCGGCGGCGTTCTTCTACAGCCTGTGGATGAGCTTCACGCACGGTGCGCATGCACATCTCTACTATGAAACAAGCGCAGTGCTCATAACCTTGATTCTTTTAGGTAAGTTGCTCGAAGCGCGGGCAAAAGGCAAGACCTCGTCTGCGATCAGCAAACTCATGCATCTGCAGGCTAAAAGTGCCATTGTCGTGCGTGACGGTCAGGAACTCGAAGTGCCGATTGAAAAGGTTCGCGAGGGCGATCTGGTACTTGTAAAACCGGGCAGTCTCATTCCGGTCGACGGGACGGTTGTCGCCGGCGCATCTGCGGTGAACGAAGCCATGATCACGGGCGAGAGTATGCCAGTAGAGAAAAAAACAGGGGATGCCGTTATCGGTGCAACGCTCAATCAACTGGGAAACCTTACAGTTCGCGCCGATAAGGTCGGCAAGCATGCTACCCTTGCGCGCATCGTGCGTGCTGTCAAAGAAGCGCAGGCCGGGCGCGCGCCGATACAACGTTTTGCCGACCGTGTCTCCGCAGTTTTTACTCCCACTGTGCTCGTCGCTGGTAGCCTTACTTTTGTAGTGTGGTACTTCGTGGTAGAGGCCGGCAATTTCGAGAAGGCGCTCGAGCATGCGATTGCAGTGCTCGTGATTGCCTGCCCGTGCGCGCTGGGCCTCGCGACCCCGACTTCGATCATGGCGGGTTCGGGCCGCGCGGCGGAAATGGGCGTGCTTTTCCGTAGTGCCGAGCATCTGGAGCATTTAGGCGCTGTCACCGTTATTGCGCTCGACAAAACCGGTACGATCACCCGCGGTGAGCCAAAGGTCACAGCGGTGCTGAGCGAGCGCAGCGAGCAAGACCTGCTGGCGATTACGGCTGCGGTCGAGAAACTCAGCGAGCATCCGCTGGCGCGCGCGATAGTTGCCGAAGCGCAGAGTCGCAACTTGTTGTCCGGGGGGCAGGAATTTCCTGGAGCTGGCGCGGCCATGGACGGCAAAGCGTCGCCGCATGCTGAGATAAAAGACTTCCGGGTCTTTCCTGGGGGCGGTGTCATAGCCTCTTATCAGGGCAAGAGCGTGGTCATTGGTTCGCCGACTTTTCTGGCGGAGCGCTCCCTGACCCTGGGGCCTTATACCAATAAGGCAGCCTTGTTCGAAGCCGAAGGAGAGACTGTCGTGGCAGTAGCAGTGAACGGTGAAACCATAGGTCTCATCGCTATCGCTGATGAGCTACGCCCCGAAGCCCGCACGGTCGTCGCAGAGCTTAAGTCCCTCGGCATCGAGACTGTCATGATCACGGGTGATAACGAACGCACCGCCGCAGCAATTGCAGCCAAGGCAGGCATTGACCGTTACTATGCCGGGGTTAAGCCTGAGGGGAAGGCGGGGATAATTGACGAGCTCAAAAGCACTGCGACGGTGCACGTGCTCGAAGAAAGCCCGAAAAATGGGAAGCCACCAAAGACGGAGACCTTGCGGTCACGCAATTCGCTGCGCGAATTGCTGTTAAAGCGCTTCGCTCTTTCCCATGTTTCGGGCGAGCACGAGCAACCCACCATCGTGGCTATGGTGGGAGATGGCATAAACGATGCTCCAGCACTCGCCGCTGCAGACGTGGGGATTGCGATGGGCGGTGGTTCTGACATAGCCATCGAAACAGCAGATGTGGCCTTGCTCGGCAACGACCTTAACGGCGTCGTGCGTGCGGTGCGCATGTCACGGCTTACTATGCGCAACATACGGCAGAACCTGTTCTGGGCCTTGGCCTATAACACGATCGGCATTCCCGGTTCCGCTGCAGGTTTTCTCGCCCCAT
>CAYOZO010000043.1:0-23467 GCA_964408405.1 uncultured Turneriella sp. | reverse complement strand
GATATGTTGAAGCTATGAGAAAGGAGCTCAAGCCCAAATACCTGGTATTATTCTTCTCTTATTTACTATTTCTTGCGGCCGCATGCCAGCCGAGCCTCAGAGATCCCAACTGGCAGCCGCGGCCTACCGAGCGAATGAAATCCTGGTTTGAGGCGCTCAATTTTCAGGGCTTCAAAGGTACAACCCCTTACGTTCTCGAATTCCCGGAGTGGTTCATCCACCGCAATGTGCCGCAAGTGAATCTGACACACGAAGCCGTCGCGCTCGGTCGGTTTCTCTTTTACGACCGCAGTCTTTCGAGCGACGGCTCCATCTCCTGCGGCTCGTGCCACAAGCAGCAATTCAATTTTGCCGACAATGTGCGCTTCAGCCCGGGTGTCAAAGGGCGGGTGGGCAAGAGAAATACCATGGCACTGGTCAATCTGCTGCTGGACCAGCGCTTTTTCTGGGACGGCAGGGCGGCCTCGCTTGAAGAACAGGTGTTAAGCCCGATCCAGGGTGCAACTGAGATGGATCTGCCGTTACCCGAACTGCGCGCCCGATTGCAGAAGCATCCTTATTACCCCGCGCTCTTTGAGCGCGCGTACGGTTCGCGTGAAATCACGGATGCAAAGATTGCCGACGCTCTCTCGCAGTTCGTGAAAAGCATTATCTCTTACTCTTCGCCCGAAGAAGCGTTTCGCGCTGTGCAGGATGGTCGCCTTCAGTTCAGCGATTTACCGCCGGATTTTAAGAAAATCTGGCCGTTATTTCTGGAAACCAACAAGAACAGTAACTGCGGGCCCTGCCACCAGGCCGCGTACCACACAGGACAGATACAGTTTGAAAACGTTCGCCCGGAAAACAAAGATGATCAGGGCTATGCAGTAGTCACCAAACGCAAGGAGGATTTTGGTAAGTTCAAAGTACTGGCGCTGCGCAATATTGCCCTTACTGCACCCTATATGCACGATGGCAGTGTGGCAACGCTGCGCGAGGCACTGACACACTATCGCGCCGGCAGATATCAATCGAACCAGACCGGCGATGCGTATCGCGATGAGTATGGTAACTTGAGAACCGATCCGTTATCAGCGCGCACATTGGATCTCTATGTCAAAGCCTATGAAGTGAACATAGATAAAAAAGTACTTACCGATTCACGCTACAGCGACCCATTTTGAAGTGCGAAATAGCCAACGCTGAGGCATCGGGCCCATGGGGCACGGAGGTACGATGTTCGGCGAGTTACCCGTGTGAGGCGATGGCTGAGAGTTGAAGCAGTTCTGCGGTAGGACTGCCGTAGCAGATTCATGGGTTTTGCCCCGCGAGACCAGGCTGCATGCCCATTCTTCGGTGCAGCAATGGATTTCCATAGCTATTCAGAATTATGTCACATTGCGCGCTATGGAAATCCACAGCACAAGATCCCTGAACCAACCTAAGTGCACTGAATTTATTGAGGCTGCTCCAGCCAGCAGCAGGCTGCTCAAACCCGCAGCACAGCTAAGGTTTTCCATAGCTACTTAGAATTATGTCACATCCTTGGCTATGGAAATCCGCAACCGCATCGCACTGAGGCACCTGGCCGATCTCAGTAATCCCTTGAGAACCTACCCCCAGGCCTCACTGCTATGGAATTCCATAGCAGTGAGAGGAGTTGCAACGCTTACTGTATCGGCTCCACACCCGTCGCGGGATCAATCCGGCATTGGGTGTAATCCTTATCCGGTATCCAGCGGCCCTGGCAGGTCGTTTCGCAGGTGGTATAATTGAGATCGCAGTTGTTTCCGTTACGACGCGAGATGGAACACCGGCGGCCCCACCGATAGTAGGAAACGTTACCGTTGCCGCTGTCATTCATGCCCGGATTTGTGCAATCCCATTCGTTTGTGTAGCCGCCACCTCCAGTACATGTATATCCAGTATCACCAATAGTTCCATCGGCTCTACGCCTCGGTGGGTAGTTGATGGTTCCACCATTGGTGAGCAACCAGCCGATGAGACCGCCGCCCTTGAGCACGTCCCAAACTCCACCGATGCCCGCATTGATGCTGTTAGCCCAGATGTTCACACCCAAAAATACAGTATCGTCTAACTGTGGACTGTGGCCATACGCGCCGGCTGTTTCCGGATAGTAAGTTTTGCAGTTCGTGTTGTCAGAACCGTTGTTGCGCACGCCAAATATCCAGGTTGTCGAACCAGAAGTATTGTTCCATGTACCGCCATTCGATTCGCACGAGTGCCGCGTCTTGTAGCTGGGGTTCGAGCAACTACCCGTTGTCACCATGACTTCTTTTTGTTTGAAGCGGACAGAGGCCACACCTCCGGGAATCATCTGGCAGCGATCCTGGTTGGGTGAACTGCGGCAAACGTTGTCGGTCGCATTGGCGTTGATGGCAGTACCGGATGTCTGCCACGACGGCGCAGCGCCATAGCCAGTATAGTTTTCGTACGCACTGCCATGCGGCGAAAGACCACAGATCATTTCTGGTATGACTGTCCGCCAGCCAAACTTCTGTAATAGCCCTTCGAGGTAAAGACCAGTCTCGCTGTTCATGATACCCGCCATGCGCCGTGGACCGACGGCTGTAAAATACATACAGGTGCCGTTACGGCTTGAGCCTTGGCCAATGCCATTACCCCAGAAGATCAGCGACGTAAACGCTGAGGCAGCAACATCCTCGTCAGGGTCAAGGTTATTAGCCAAATAGTCGAAGGCCCGGTACATTTGGTTTAGATCCGTATAGTTGACGAGGTCGCGTGAAGCCTCGCCCGGCATCCAATTTACTGCCTGAATCAGAGTGCGGATACGGCGCACACCGTTCATCATGCGCACGGTTTTTTGCGTGTCCGTGATCTGGCCCACGATAATCGACATCGGATAAGCGCTATCCATATTGAGCATCGCATTGGCAACGCGCGGCCGTGGGTCGTAAAAATCGTTGAGCTTGCTGTACGCATAAGATTGCGGCTGGTTGCAGAGCAGCATCTGCGCGGCATTGTTCCAGGCTCCCCCGGCCGCTACGCACGAATCCTGATTGGTGTAAGCGGTCAGGCTGCATGATGGCCCGGTAACGTTGCGGTCATTGGCTGGGTTAATCCCGCAGTACTGTGTATCGTTCATAACCGTAATAATGCGCGCCTGGTTTACGAGCGACTGCGGAGCTCCTGCGTACCAGCCCAGATCGTTGATTACGTCATAGAGAATCTGCAGATCGCCTACAGCCTTACCAGAGGGATTGTTCCCCTTTCTGGTGGAATCACCCACATCGTTCACAATCGAAATCATCTTCAGATAATGTGCACTGTTGGGCGCAATGGGTGAGTTGGCTGTCCAGGTGCCGCCACCGCCCGTGCACGCAGTCTGGGTTTTGTGTGTTGCGATGGAGCAGGCGCCCATGGTACCCTCAGTCCAGGTAGCGCCACCCGCGATACAGGTGGACCGGCTTTGGTACGTAACATTTGAGCAGGAACCCGGCCCGTTGACGATCGTCAGGAAGAGATCGAGGTTCAGCACACCATTAATCAGGCTTGTGAGGTACTGCACGCGGTTTACCTCATTGAGCATGCCGTAGCCGAAGTTTCTCAGACCGCAGGCCGTACCGTCGTAGCAGTTACGATCCCCCGAAGCGTCCGGATTGTAAGGTGTAGGCATAGCGTTCGGCGTTGTCACTCCGTTCATCGCACCCATGTAACGCACGTCAGAGATGAAGTTGATCAGAGTGATCACGTTCTCGATACCACTGTCGATGCCGTTGATAAACTGAATGAGCCGCCCAAGCGTATCGAGGCCGCTGCCAGCTGCGCCATACGTTGTCGTAGGGCCTGGCATATGGCCAGTCTGATTGCCTGCCGTGTAAAAGGACGAGAGGTTTGTGGCAACGGTATTGGTGCCGTATGCGAGGTTGCCCTGCCCGTTCACCAGATTGCGGATGGTAACGATATTCGTATTCGGGCTGTTCAAGAGCTGGATCATTAAATCCGCGCTGTTCATTTCGCTCAGCATGCGCGAAAGGTAGCGCATGCGGTTTATATTAGTTAATAGATACGAGACACGGCTGGTCATGTAGCCATTATTGACTTCATTGACCATGCGCGCAGTGTTCACGCCCCCGGCAGCGCCCATGTCCGCGATCATCGCCGTCAGACGACCATAACTATCTGTAGTAGTATTGGCCAGACCATTCGTGTACTGGCTGGTCGGCGGTGTCCATGTACCGCCGAGCGAAGCACACTTCGCGCTATCGAAGACATATCCCTGATTAACCCCACCCACAATACAGGTTCCGGCATCCATTGTCCGTATATCCCAAAGCACGTTCGTCATCCGTGTTACGCCGTCATTGCCACCCGGCCCAGCGTCAGGACGCATTCCGCTCACGATCTGTGCAATCGTGACAGGACCACCCGCAGATGCAGCCACGTCATTCACCAGACGCACCAGGTGATTCTTGATACAGAACTGGCTCGAATTGCCGGTGGTGCAGTTTTGTGAGTTGGCTGTCGCTACAGTATTGACTTGATTGAAAAATTGCGCGAGCTTCACGCCACCTACCGGCGAGGCATAATAGACTTCTCCGGTGGCATAAGCGGTGTGCGTACCCGAACCGGCTGTGGTGGTATTGATGGCCGTGCCGTAGCGGGTGGCGCTTAAATTGAATGAGTTGGCAGTCACATTCTTCATATAGTAAATTGTGCCATTCTTCAGCGGCGCCGGCAGTTGTGCAGTCGTGGAGAACTGTACTTCACTACCCTCACGGTAACCATGACCTGTCCAGGTGACAACACCCGGAGACGCCATACTAATGGTCACAGTACTCGATTTGCCGAGAAAAATGTTTCCTGAGAGCGACATTTCGGTCAGCAGCGTACCGACATGTGTAGTTGTGCTGGCGCCGTTGATGAGCCTTGCCGTGTCGTTAATCGGAGCTCCTGCCGGCGCATCGGCCAAAACCCGAAGCATGCTGCTTGTACCGGCAGCAGTGAGGTTGCTCAGAATATTCGCAGTCCTCGTACCACCACCATTACCGAGTGCATTCACCAGAGCCGGTATGTTTGCGGGCGTCTGGATGAAGTCGATCATGGCGACCAACTGTTTGTAGGTCTCGAGATTGGGCAAATTGTTGAGAACATTGTACATCTCATTCAGATTACTAATACCATTGACTGTGGTCGCTAAGCGCGGTACAGCGCTGATGAGCGCAGGATACTCGGCCCGGTTTACTGTATAAATGAGCGCATCTACGCCATTGTTGTTGGTCGGGGTACAACTGGTGGGAGTGCTGATACAAGCAGGCGCGGTGGTATTATTGAGCAGATCGGCTACGTTCGTAATGCTGGAAGCAATGTAAAGATTGTTCAGCATAATTGCGGTTTTCTCTGCCGCTGTTCGAGCAGCGCCTTTGGTGCCGGGCAAAACCATCGTGTCGATGAAGACCTGACCGGTACTGCCAATCGTCCGATGAACATCGAAACGGATGCGGTGTAGCCCGGTGGTCATTGCTATGCTACGCAACTGAAAGCCTGCACCACCTGAAGACTGGGTGTACGACGAACTCAGCGCATCATCGATGAAAATGCGCAAAATATCATAGGCCCCAAGAGTATCTGTCTTTGTGTAAAAAGTCGCATTGCCACCCGTTGTTAGATTCACTATCAATTCAGCCGTCTGCGTAGCAGTAGTGTCGGTGGCGGCTGTCGGATCGTTGCGCAACGAGCAAGAACCAGCCTGCACGTTCGCTCCACCGCCGGAACGCCAAGCCTTGCCGTACCAAGGCGCCGCTGCGGGGCCGTTATCCGAAAATGCCCAGTTCAGGCGATTGTCAAAAAGACCGTTGACGCAGTCATAGGGCGCAGTACTACCCTCAAAGTCGGAATCATTTTCCACTACCGGGGTGACATCGAGGTTGTTCACCATGTAGGCAAGGCGCTTGACTCCGTTCAGGCCAAAGGGGATTGTATTTGGCGAAGCGGGATCTCCCATACTGGGCACGTTGATGGTGTTTAGGGTTGCCACCATTGAATCAACGCCATCAAACACATTACCCGCATCGCCCGGATAGGGGGTGGGCAGACCGGTTGGCCAGGCTGGACGACGACCGTCGTTAGAAAGGCCGTTGACAATATTGTACATATTTGCCACGACCGTGATATTGTTTACAATAACCGGGATCTTGGCGGCTTTTGTGTGCCATACCCCTCCTGCGTCGATGCAGGCCTTGCCGTTTGTGTATGTGCCAGGACTGATCGAGCAGACACGATCGAGCTCGTTGATAATACGTGCCATGTTGTCGATGCCGTCAGAGGTCCAGGTCGCTCCGGCGGCGACACAAGTCGAGCGCGTGGTGTGTGTTGGATTGCTACAAACAGTGTTAGTCCAGCTACCGCCATTGGTGGTGCAACTTGCCTGAGTCTGGTACTCAGGCTTAGAGCAAAACATGTTGCCCGTCAAGCCAGCCATAACAGCAGTGATGTTGGAAAGACTGGTGGTTCCGTTAATAATGACTGCGAGATCGCGCATATCGAGGGCATTATTAACCAGCCGAATGAGCTTTTGGTTGCCAGATGCAGAGAAAACACCGCCCGGCGCTGCGAGGTCGTTTACCAGCGTCGGCATGACGCTGAGATTTTCATTGAGCAGTGACACCAGGAAACCAAGGCGCGCGACTCCGTTCTGGTAGGCAGAACCGTTTAGGTCTGCGGGCTGATCCTGGACACCATGCACGATGTTCTTGATTCCCTCCATACCCGCGAGACTCACGTTATTGATCATGTTGACCATTTTACCGATCGTGTCTGTTCCATACGACCCCGGTCGCTGGCAGGCATCGTCGAGTTTATTCAGCAGATCGAGAACCTCGATCGCATTGAGCTTCCGTGAGTTGGGACCGTCAGACATGAGCGAAGTAAGTTTGCCAGGGGTGCTGATGCCATTAATCATCTGCGTCATGTTGGAGATACCGATTCCATAGGTGAGCAGGTTCAGGTTCGCGGCCCCGATACCCATTACCAGTGCATCGTAACGGTCCGAGCCTAATGCAGCGCGCAGCTGGTCCTCTGTGTATGTTTGTCCAGCTTCGGCTTCTTTATTCTTGGAGAACTGGGTTTCCCTGCGCTTCGGCGCACAGGCAGCCAAAAAGGCCATCAGCCCGACACCCAGCATCAGTTTCCAACGGTATGCACTTTTCATTTGTCCCTCTGTCTGTATCAGAGTCGGTTGAGACGCACCTCGGGCGCATTTCTCCCAACTCAGCACTGTAATATGTGCTACAGGATAGTTTAGGGGCCAAAAAAACCCAATTTGGTAAACAAATGTCTGCTTAGTGCGGTGCACGCAAAAATCGGAGATTATGTCGCATCACAAGACAAGTCTTGCGCGCTCCAATCGCCGAAATGCTGCATGCGTTGCAGCGGTTGCAACGAGCGGTTGATGCTGCACATGTGTTAGTGGCACGTAACCGCAGAAGCTCCCACACGCATGCGCGTTGCGGTTTGTCGGTAAAAATTTTGCGTCAGGCGTGAGAAAAAATAGCGCTTTTTGGGTATTTAAATAGTAGAGGGGTTATGTTGATTACGAGTGTATCATTACCAAAATTTGCCGCAACCGTGTGGCGCCGGCGGCAGCGACAGGTCATGCGCCTGGCGGTTCGTATGCTGCGACTAACTATGCGGCAGAATGGCGTGCGCCGCGGGGTGAAAAGGCGATATAACCGGCAACCGGGGGAGTATTTGGTCGTTACGACGCGATTTACCGAGGCGGAGTACGACACTCTACACGCGGCTGCGGCGGCGATGCGGGTCAGCGTGTCCTGGTTGGTGTACCAAATGGTCCTGCTGTGGCTGAAACCGGCCAGACGCAGCCGGTTCAATATACATGTGACTGACTATGAACTGGATTGCCTGAAATGGAATGAGCGCGTTGGCATCGTGACCGAATCGCTCTTCATTTGGTGCAAATTTCCGCCCGCCCAGGTACTGCAAAACACGAAATCGCTTGCTGCACCGGGCGTATAGTCAATCGTGAACCATGTGGCAAAAAATCAAGACCTACACCGTCGCGCACCTGCTGGGTCTGTCGCTCCTGATGGGTGGCTGGTACCTGTCGATCATGAACACGAGCGCAGACCGCTGGCAGTCGGTGAAATTCCTGTCGGGAGCTAACCTGGTAGGACTGATCATGATCCTGGTAGGGGCCTACCTGCCCGAGATCTGGATTTCGATAAAAAATCGCGGAGCTAAGTCGTAAAAAAGCCGCTCCGGACGTCGTGGTAAACATATGTCCGATAAAAAAAGAATACTCATCGTGGACGATTCAGGCTACATGCGCCAGGTTATACGGCGGCACCTCGAGTCAAAGGGCTTCGAGGTGGTTGGCGAAGCGACCGATGGCAGCGAAGTCGTGGCAATGGCGGAAAGTCTCAAGCCCGACCTGATTACGATGGATCTCTCCATGAAAAATCTGGGTGGCATCGAAGCCACCAAATTAGTGAAAAAAGCAGTTCCTGAAGCCAAGGTGATCGTCGTTTCTGCGCTAGGCGAAAGCCGATTTATAAAAGAAGCAGTTACTGCCGGAGCGCATGACTTCATCATTAAGCCATTCACTGAAGACAGGCTGATTTCATCGGTGAAGAGCGCCCTTAAGATTGCCTGAGCATTGTATTGTCATGATTTGCGGCGGTAAGCGAGCATGACTGAAGCGCCGCTGGCAGAGACGCGGTTTTTCCTTGTTTGTGAAGAGCCAGCGGGGGCAAACGCGCTTGCCGCGTACCTGCGTGAGCGTGGCGCTGAAACGCAGGTACTCGCGCGCATCGACGACCTTGAATTGTCCGATGAGACAGAAAACGTGCTGGTCGCTCACTACTCCGGAGCTCCCGGCCTTGCCCATCACTTGCCGATTATAAAGCGAAATGATTCGGCTCTCAAGGTAGTGCTACTGCATGAAATTACCGAGCGCGGCCAGATTGACACTGCCCTGCTTTCGGTCACGGATCATTTGCTCGAAAAGCCGTTCACACGCCAGACGCTGGAAAAAGCTCTGGCCGGCCTCAAGTCCCACCCGCTCGCGGGCAAGTCCGTTTATCTTTACGAATCAGGTGACACCCTTGCAGGCAGAGTTCTGAGAACTTTGGGAGCTTTCATCGTTAACGAAGCCGGCACGATTGACACCAAAGCTCCGCCGGAGCTTGCTGTGATGGCGCCTCAGGCGATCGATGATACCTTTCGCGTGGCGCTTGCAGTGTTCCGCCAGTTCTGTCCCGAAGTACCGATTTTCATGCTGTACGATCCGCAGGCGGCGGGTATTCTGGATTCTGATATTCTGAAAGAAGTGGCATATCTGGTGCAGAAGCCCGTGACGCGCCAGGTGCTGCGGCAGAAATTGCTGGCTTATTTTGAACAACCACTGAAAGACCGGCGCAAGAATCCGCGCAAGAAGGGCATCAGCCAAATGTGGATATCTGCTTTTAATACCGAACTCGGTACCCCGGAGCTTTTTGAGTCGCCCTACCTGATAGATATTTCACAGAGCGGGCTTTCGTTCCAGTCACACATCCGCTACAACGAAGGCCAGTTAATGGCAATCTGGATTGTCGCCGAAGATTACCCGGATAAGATCATCGACCTGCGCGGCAATATCCGCTGGAAAAAAGACGACGGCGAAACAGGCAACCTCTTCAAGTACGGCCTCGAGTTCACGAGACAGGATTCAGAAGCCTATCGTACCTTCGCCCGCATGATTGCTATGCATTAACTGGCTCCTTGAAAAGGAGCCAGAAGCAGGTTACGGAAACCGCACAAGGCTGCAGACAGCAGAGCGACTTGGTGTGCCAAGTCGCGTAGCGTTTTGCGAGCGATTCGCATAGCGAATCGCGGTCGCTGACTCGCGACTTGAGCTAAGCGTCTGCAGCCGGCCTGCGGCCGGGCAACGCCCGGTTAGGGAGTTTTTCCGGAGCCTGCTAAGCCTTCTTCCGGAAAATAATCGAGCTGAGGCTCTTCTCCGCCAGGCGGGTTAAAGAAAACCATCCGGCACCCAAAGCCATCAGGAAGTTCGCTGCGTGCGCGGCAATGACCGGAGAAATCCACTGCTGTCGTACTGAAAACGTTTCAGCGGAGAGGAAGAGCGCGAAGTAGGCGAAAATGAAGATGATGGATATTCCGAGGCCCATGCCCTTTCCGCTGCGCCAGTTCACGATCGCTAACGGAAAACCGATGAAGACGAAGATAACCACCGAAAGCGAAAGGGCGATGCGCTTGTGTATCTCAAGATGCGCACGGCGCGTGAGCTCTTCAGCTTTTGGATACGATTTTATGGTTTCGAAGGAACCGATGAGCTGCGGCAACGTCAAGGAGCCCATGTCTTCAATGCGCTTCATCTTCTTGATCTTCTCCGGCTCCTGAATATTGAGGTCGAACACCCCGCCCGAAAAGTCAACGCGCTGGAACGTGCCGTCCAGACCGTAGGTGAAGAGATATCCGCGTGTCAGCCGGAGCGCCTTTACCCATTCGCCATTAGTCGTCTGCTTGAGAACTTTGCGGCCCTCCTGTGCAATGATAATTTCCGTCAGGCGGCGCACGCCACCGACATTGCCGATCTTGCGGACCTGGATATTTTGGAGAATCTCGCCACGCGACGATGCATCCTTTACAGCCCGCTCGATATAGATCTTCCGCACATTACCCTCGCGCTTATCGAGGGTAATAAACTGCCCCGGCTGTATCGCCGCTATCGGGTCAGTTGTCAGAATGTACTGGCGCATATTTTCCATATTGTCGGCGAAGCGCGGCACGACAAAATTGGAGAACCAGAACAGAATAAAAAAGAATACGACAGCAACCCCCACGAAAGGGCGCATGATTCGCGGGTATGTAATGCCGCCGGCGCGCAGGGCAATAATCTCCGAATCGGCGTTCAATCCACCCACTGTGAGTATGGTCGATAGCAAGAAGGCCATCGGTACAGTGAGCGTGAGCGTCCAGCCCAGAGCATACCAGCAAAGCTCGAGAATGACACTGAATTCGAGATTCTTTTCTACGGCATGTCGGATCGTCTCCTTGAGAAAAAATACAAGCACGATAAAAGTAAAAAAGACGCTTGCGACAAGCAGTGAAGGCAGGAAATGCTTGAGCAGATAGCCGTCGAGCAATGGTATAACGCGAACTTTATGTAAAGGGAGACTCAGACGTTTGGTCATTTCGTGCCGCTTCGGTTTACGCGTCTCAATACGCGTCTGACACCGAGAGGTAAAGTCCTTTCAGCGTCAGGTTCTTATCGACGACATCAAAGAATTCCGGGGCAAAGTCGAGCGACTCGGAAATTCCGCCGGTAGCAATCACCTTGTGGCCGGCGCCATTTTGCGGAAGTTCGCGGCGAATCTCGGAAAGTATTTCGCGCACAACCCCCCGCCAGCCAACGTACGCACCAATTTCGATCGATTCGGTTGTCGATGAGCCGATGGCCTTGCTCGTACGTCGAAAGGCAATCTTGGGCAGCTTGGCCGTCGCATTGAAGAGCGCCTCGAGCGATGAGGTAATGCCTGGCGCGATGACGCCGCCGCGAAACTTGCCATCGGTAACAACGGAGAAAGTGATTGCTGTACCAAAATCGAGCACGACACAGTTTCTGCCGAAGTAGTAAACCGCCGCAATCATATCGGCGATGCGATCCGCTCCAAGTGTCTGTGGAGACGGATAATCAAAGCCAAAATTCAGGCGTGAAGTAGAACTTAAGCTATGCGGCGCATCGACGCCCAGCGAGCAGAGAGCTTCGCCGAGCGCCTCATTCGCGGCCGGTACAACTGAGCAAATGGCCGCCTTGCGTATGCTGCCTTCGCCAATGCTGCGTAACCAGGCTGTGAGGTATAGACGCCATTCGTCCGCAGTGCGCCTGCCATCCGTTGCAATCCTCAGGGTCTCCAGCAGCTTGCCTTCTTTCCACAGACCGATCACACTGTGGGAGTTACCCACGTCGCACGTCAGCGTCACCGAGGGCCTCGGTTCGACACGCTCACCGCATCGCCTGCCCGACGCTGACCGCGAACATCCTGTCCTCTGGTCAGGATCACTGCAAACGGATTAGCGTGCCTGTTGCGGAGCTTCAGCAATTTTTACCGTCACGGTCTGTTCTTTACCCTGACGTATCAGCTTGATTTCCAGTTCAGCTCCCACACCTTTTTGCAGAACCGCAGATTTGAGAACCGAAAATTTTTCTGCTGGCTTGCCATCGACGTGCGTTATGAAATCGTTTGCAGCGATGCCGGCCTTGAACGCAGGCGAACCAATCACCACCTGCGCCACGATCAGGCCGGTCTTTCCTTCAACGCCGAGCAATTTGAGCTTTTCGTCGGTAACTTCGGGGTCAACCGACACGCCTATATAGCCCTGGCGAATTTTCTGTCCTTTCTTGAGTTTGTCGATAACATGTTTTGCATGGTTAATGGGGATCGCAAAACCGATGCCCACGCTGCCACCCGACTGCGAATAGATCATCTGGTTGATGCCGATAACTTCGCCTCGTATGTTCAGCAGCGGGCCGCCCGAATTTCCGGGGTTGATCGAGGCATCTGTCTGGATGCGGCTTACTCCATCTGCGGAATTCACATCCTGGCCCTTGGAAGAAATGATACCCGTAGTGAGCGTCGACTGCAGGCCAAACGGGTTGCCGATGGCAAGCGCAAAATCACCCACTTCAATCTTGTCCGAATCTCCGAGGTACGCAGTCTTGAGTCCTTTAGCCCCTTCTATTTTGATGAGCGCAATGTCTGAATTGGGATCAGAGCCGACGAGTTTAGCCTGGTACTCCTTGCCATTCGTCAGCTTCACGGTAATCTTATCGACTTTCTGCACAACGTGGTGGTTGGTCACCGCATAGCCATCCGGCGAAATAATAAAACCTGAACCTAAGCCCGAGCGCTTCTGCTTCTGCTGTCCTTCCGGCACCTGGAAGAAGCGACGGAACATCGGATCATTGAAAAACGGGTGGCTGAACTCCACTGTCTGTTCGGTTTCAATGCGAATAACAGCCGGATTTACTTCTTTATAGATTTCACGCACCGCGCTCTGCAGTTTCTCCGCGTACTGTATAGAATCCGATTTGAGCAGCGGGTTGTTGGTCGTTGCCTCTACAATCGAGCTCCCCCCGCCACAAGTACCAGCGAAGGGCGAGAATGCTACCCCGACCAGGAAAACAAACATCGTCAGGTTGGCGATCCCAAGCGTCGAGAAGCGGTATTTGCGTTGATGCATTTTTCTGAACATGATTAACCTCTTGATCTAGTAGATTCTTTGAACAGCCTGAACTCCCGTATTGTATAAAAAACCACTTGCAATAGCAAGAATTGCCAAAACAGCAATCAAGCCACTAAAGGCGAGCTGTACGCCACGATCACGGCTTTCGCTCTGCGCCCTGTCTGAGGCGGCTTCAGCTTCACCGAAGAAGAGCTGTCGCAATACACGCACATAACCATACATAGCCACGGCGCTGGCAAGACCTGCTGCCGCCGCGAGCGAAATGTTGCCCGAAAGCGCGAGGTACTTAAAGAGGAAGAATTTTCCGAAAAAACCAGCCAGCGGCGGCATACCCATAAGCGACAACAACGACAGCCCCAGCGCCGCATTCGCCAACCGACTCGAATTTTCAGCGCGCAGATTATCCAGAGTTAGTACCTCTGCCTTATCGGAGCGCAACTCAATCAGAGCGATTGCTCCGAAAGCCAGTAAACTTGCTGCGGCATAACCAACTGCGTAGATGTAAAGCGCAGACCCTGCATCCTGCTTGATCGTTCCCATAGCGCCGGGATCGACCGACGCAGGTACGACAAAAAAGCACAGCATATAACCCGCATGGCCTATGGATGAATAAGCAAGTATTCGTTTGAGGTTGCGCGTGCCAATAGCCGCAAAGGCACCATAGAGCATAGAAGCCACCGCAGCGATAGTGATAAGGGGAGCAAGATACTGCCTGTAACCATCATTCACAGACATAGCAACCTTGAAGAATACGAGGACAGAAGCGACCTTAGAGAGCGAAGCCAGCAGCGCCGTAAAGATGGTAGTACACCCCTCATAGACATCCGCGACATAGCTGTGCAGTGGCACTGCACCCAGCTTAAAGAGAAAGCCGGCAAAGAGAAACAGATAAGCCAGCACCATCACGCGCGTTTTCGAAAAATGTGGCGGAATTTCGCGTATTTCGCGAAACCGCACGGTAGAATTTGCGGCATACAGCAGCGCAATACCGAGCAGGAAGAACGCCACGGCAAAGGCCGAGAGCAGCAAATACTTCACAGCCGCCTCGTTTGCAGAGCGCGACTCTCGGTTAATTCCCAAGAGAACAACGATGGGGAGCGTACCCAGTTCCAGAGCTACAAACAGAGTGATCAGGTCTTCAGCGCAGATGGCATACGCGTAACCGACAACACTCATCAGCAAGAGAAAATGATTCTCGGCAAAATCTATATTGTATTTAGGCAATACGACACGCATCAGAAGCAGCACACCTGCCGCGAGCGAAAGAATTACCACGAGCGCGTTAGCGCTGAAAGATGAGTACCTGAAACTATTGTTGATCGCGGAGACGGTATCGGTACCGAGAAAAGCGCGCGGCAGGACAGTCTTGCTGCCCGTAGCATCGCTGAGACCAAAGACAACAACCACCAACGCGACGAGCACTGTCGCCAGGGCAATTGCCCCGGTTATGCGTGAGCGTCCCTCATGCTTGAGCAACATCTGCGTACAAAGCACCAGTAATCCGCCGACCACGAGTATCAGCTGTGGCAACATTACCAGCAGTTCATTCAGAGTAATGGCCATTAGCGTCCCACCCCTGGGCTTACTGCCGAAAGAGTCTTTGCCGAGCTACGAGGGTTTTCCCCTACGAAGCCGGGCACAATACCAAACCACAGAATCGCGACTACCAACAGCCCCATACAAATTCGCTCCAGCGCCGTAGGCCGCCAGCTCGTATCAGGCGCCTGCGCACGCACTTTGTGAAACAGGCGCAGCATGTAAGCTGCGCTGAGAACCAGCGTCAAAACTGCAAGTCCAGCAAGCAGCCAGGATCGATACGAAATACCGAGCAGCATCAGAAACTCGCCTACGAAACCAATCGTTCCGGGAACACCGATTGCCGAGAAAACAGCGACAGAAAAAGTTATCCAGTATAACATCGAGGATGGTGCAGCAATGGCCGCCAGGTCGTCGCTCTTGTTGCGCACCAGATGCATGACAACGACCACAAATAACAGCGCGTTCGCCAGGCTGTGCCCGGCATTTTGGATTATCACCCCGGTAATGGCATACTCATGCTGCGCAAAAATAGCGGCGAGCATGAGCCCCATGTGCGCCAGCGACGAGTAGGCAATCACATTGCGAAAGGATTTCTGCCGATATGCAGCGAAGGCGCCGTAGAACATGGACGCCAACCCGAGGTACATGAAAATGCGTCCGTACTCGGCAATAACTCCGCCGAAATTCGGAGTGATAAAACGCAGCAGACCGTACGAACCAAGCTTGAGAAACAGGCCCGAAAGCAGCAGCGAGCCAAGCGGCGCCTGTGTATGCGTCAGCGGCAGCCACGCATGGAATGGAAAGACGGGCATCTTTACAAGAAACGCGACGACAAAGAAAAGGAACAGGATTCGCTGCTTGTCAGCAAGGATACTCTGCACTTCGGGCGCAAAGGTCGTCCGCAGATCAAAATCTGCGCCGATTCGGGGAATATAGTACACCATCGCGGCAAATGCCGCAAGCATAAAAGCCGACGAAACAAACGTGTAAATAAAGAAGTTCAGCGCTGCTTTCCTGCGTTCCTCGAGACCATACCGCCAGATGAGCACGGTAATCGGCACGAGGAAAAGCTCCCAAAAAATGAAAAAGACAACAAAATTCCAGGCAGAAAATACGCCGAGCACGGTCGCCTCAAGCACGAGCAGCATGCCCCAGAATGACTTACCGAGCGGCGCGGCAGAAAGGCGGTGGATGTTGTAGGAAAACAGCGCGGCGACGACAAAGAGGAATGCTGTAACGAGAAAGAGCGGCATCGAGATGCCATCAAGCGCAAAGCTGAAATTGATGCCGCTACCACCAAGCGTCCACCAGACTTCGCGCAACTGCGCTTCGCCGTAGCCGGCAGCAAAACGCTTTTGCAGCACGATTGCTGAGACGAATGAAACCATTGTCGCAGCAATTGCCAGCCACGGATTGCGCTGCGCGAAGCGAGATTCTTGGGCGGGCTCGCGTAACAGCAGTATCACAATGCCGGCAAAGAGAGGAACGAGTATCGATAGAGAAATCATCTCAGAGTATCCCCATGGCGATCGTTAAGAAAATCACGATACCGGCAAAGATCCAGGTGAAGTAGTGCGCCATCACACCGGTCTGCAGTCGGGCAATCATGCCCGAAATCTCCGCGACGAGAAATCCTATTCCATCGGAAATCGCTGGCAGCACCTTGGTATCCCACGCTGCAAGCTTTTCCGCGATATTGCGGTAGGGCTTCACAAAACAAAAGTCATAGATCTCGTCCAGGTAGAGCTTACGCAGGCTTGCACGCGTGATCATATTTCGGTAGGCACCCTCTGCAACCGGGCGGCGACGCAGAATACCATACCAAAAAATGGCTGCGAGCGCGCCCGTGAGCGCTGCGGCAATACCCGCCGTGATGACGCGCAGCTCGGCTGCATGGTCAAGCTTCGACTGCATCTGCTGCATCACCTCATGTACACCAGCAGGGAAATTGCGGTTGAGAAACTCAAAAAATTGCGGTTCGTTTCCGGTAAAGAACGCCGGTACGCCGAAGAAACCGGCGCTAATGGCCGGTATAGCAAGTACAATAAGTGGCAGGTTAAAACTCACTGTGGGGAGTTCATGCGATTCGTGACCTGCATCCTGCTGATGCGCTTTGCCATGGAACACGAGGATGCCCAGGCGGAAGCTGTAAAACGCCGTAAGCAAAGAAACAATCACGACGATGATGCCCAAAAGGTTGCCATTCTGTTTCGCAGCGAACGCAGCCGACAGAATATGATCCTTCGAAAAGAAGCCCGAAAGCCCCGGAATACCCGCCAGCGCGGCGAGCGCCACCCAAAAAAGTATGCCGAGCAACGGATAGGTTTGCATCAGACCGCCCATCTTACGGATGTTCTGTTCATGGTGCAGGTAAGTAATA
This sequence comes from uncultured Turneriella sp., assembly GCA_964408405.1. Lineage (GTDB taxonomy): Bacteria > Spirochaetota > Leptospiria > Turneriellales > Turneriellaceae > Turneriella. The sequence continues at coordinate 6,324 of CAYOZO010000043.1, read as the reverse complement.
ACAGCGCCGGCGGAAAGAAACAGCATTGCCTTGAAGAAGGCATGCGTGAACAGATGGAAGAATGCTGCAGCATAAGCACCAGTTCCTACCGCAAGGACCATCAACCCCAGCTGAGAAACAGTGGAAAAAGCGAGTACTTTCTTTATGTCAGTCTGCCCAGCCGCGACAAAAGCTGCCAGCAATGCCGTCGCGGCACCGGCAAATGCCACCGCGACCGAAGCCTCGGGGGCCAGCGCAAAAACTGCTTCGAGGCGCAGCATCAGAAAAATGCCTGCAGTAACCATGGTGGCCGCGTGGATCAGCGCAGAAACCGGCGTAGGTCCGGTCATCGCATCGGGCAACCAGGTATAGAGCGGAATCTGCGCTGACTTGGCCGATGCAGCAATAAAGACCATCAGCCCGATGAAATTGGCGTGGGAATGCGCTATACTGCCACGCGAAAAGGCAAGTGCAATGTCACGAAAATCCGCGCTGCCTGCCACGCGGAACAGGGCAAACATGGCGATGAGCAGCGCTGCATCACCCAGGCGGTTCATGATGAAAGCTTTCTTACCTGCTTTTTGTGCGGCATCTTTCTCAAGGTAGAACGAAATCAACTTATAAGAAGACAATCCCACTGCTTCCCAGCCGACAAAGAAAACAAACATGTTCGCCGCGACAACGAGCAGCAGCATGCTAAAGAGAAAGAAACTCAACCAGGCATAGTAACGCGCGATATCCTGCTTGCGATCATGGAAATAACCGACACTGAATATCTGCACCATGAGCCCAACAAACAGCACCACAGGTACCATGATGGTGGTCAGCGCATCAAAACGTACTGCCCAGGTGAATCGCAGGGGGTAAATTAGCGATATCCAGGTAACGGGACTTACGATTGTGGCCGTGCCTTCGCCGTTAAGCGTCGGATGCAGTTGTATCACTGCAGCGTGGGCCCCGCCGGCGAGCAGAGTGAGCGACAGCGTAACAAATATTGTCCAGGCCTGCGCTGAGACTTGTTTTGTTCGTTCCGTCCATGAAAAAATTGCAGTATTGATGACTGCTGCAAGCAAAGGCGCCAGTGGAACGGCAATGAGCAGGTAGGGTATGTGCTCGGGTCTCATGAGTCCTTGAGCTCCTGCGCAGCATCGGTCATGACGCTGCGTGTATTGCGGAAAAGGGCGATGATCAGCGCCAGGCCGATAGCTGATTCGGCAGCCGCGATAGCCATGACGAAAAACACCGTTAGCTGGCCTGTGGTGTCATTAAAACCGCGCGAGAATGCGACAAAGAGCAGGTTCACTGAATTGAGCATCAATTCGATTGACATCAGAATCACGATCAGATTGCGGCGGGTAACGACGCCTACCACGCCGATAGCGAAGAGTACGAACGCCAGTACGGCGATTTCGCGTACCGAAAGAAAATCCTGCACGTTCATTCGATCGCCCGCCGGTTCTTTTTTGCAATCATGATAGCTCCCACCACTGCGACGAGCAGCAACAGGGAGATGAGTTCAAAAGCAATGAGGTAGTCACGGAAGAGATTAATCGAAATGACCTGCGCAGCATCCGTGACCTGCTTACCTGCCACCAGGGTCGTAGTGACCTGCCCTGCGGGATTGAGATCCGCGCGGCCAGGTTTAATCTGCAGCAGCAGAATCAGCTGCAGCAAAAACGCTAAGGATAGTGCACCAACAATAGCTGTGCGACCAATATGGCTGAGGGGGCTCTCAAAGTTTTCTTCGCGCAGGGCCACCAGCATGATGACAAAAAGGAACAGCACCATGATCGCTCCCACATAGACCAGAATCTGTAGTGTCGCAAGGACCTCGGCGCCAATGAGCGCATACATGGCTGCAAGGCCGACAAAAAAACTCACCAGGAAGAGCGCCGCCTTGACCGGATTACGGTGAAAGACCACGCCTAATGCAGAGCCCGTGAGAATGAAGGCAAAGCAATAAAAGAGGGTTTGCCGGAAGCTGATGTCCTCCACACGTGCGGTCTTCATAACGGGCATTCGGCGCAAAGCAGAAATGTGTGCAGTTAAGAGCAGGGGCTGCGCTGCCCAATTTTTATCGGGTGACGGAATGGTTACTCACCGCCTGGTTAAGTCCGGTAACGGGCAGGCGGGGGCAAGCGGCCGGTTCTTGGTCAAAACACGGTATTCCTGCAGGTATTTCAATCCGCTGGCCTCATTGTACTCAGTTTTGCATTGGTAAGTAACAAAAATTTTCTGCTGAGGTTTATGCCGCTGGTGAAAACGGCTATTCCAGTAGGACCAATTGCGTTGTGAACGCAAGCTATCCCGCCGAGGTGAACGCAAAATTTCCTCCAGCAAACGAGGCATGTATGTCCGTATCGAAAAATCCAGCATCCGTGAAATCGATTCACCCGAGTGGATCGCACGCTGCCAAAGGACTGAATACAGTACCTTATTCACATACCACGCCATCCGAATGTAGCAAGGCCCGACCGATACATTATAACGTCTTGCCGTGGCGGATTTTAAGCCGTTACCGCGCCAGTGCCGAAGAAAAACTTTGGCCACCTCTTGCAGCAGTTCGGAATCTGACCATTTGACACCATTGCGATCAAGGATTTTTCGGGCAGCTCTAAGACATCTTTTCGACCCCGGGCGGAGAGAAACCGATGTAAGATGGTATTCATCTGCAGTAATGCTTTGCATCCTATATATTAAATACCAGAAAACCCCGGATTTTTCTCATGTTCGAGACAATTTTTTTCCTGTTCGCGAAATTTTTTGGTAGGTACCAAAAAAAGCCTTCAAGGCACTTCTCTCGGCGCTTCACCACCTGTTCTTGAGTACCAGCTTCATATAAACATTCAGCTTCTTCTTCTCACGGCCATTCGCCGGTACCTTCACATGCAGACGCACATTATCGAGGTCAATCCGCTCGGTTTTGATGTCGGTCGTGTACGAGCGCTCTTTGCGGCCGTCGCGCTCGCCGCTTTCTTCCTTGACTTCGATGTCGTCAATCGCCCACTCGCCGCCGGGATGCTCGGTCACTGTCAGCTCAACCGGGGCATCCTTGAAATTTTCCACCTGGTAGCGAATGGTCTGGTGAAAGTTCTTGATCGGCAGCTTGACGACCTCTTCTCTACGTTTGACGATTGCCCGGGTAACCTTAACCTCTTTGGCCTGGCCGAGCTTGAGCTCGAGCTTCTGGCCCGCTCCGGTTTCCTGCGTCCAGTCTTCGCCTAAAAAGGCTTCTGACCCCTGCGAGTCTTCCTGATAGACGCGGGCCTTGCCGTTCGGCAGCATCACCTCGGGCAGCCCGGCGGATTTATCATTGCGGATTTCGTAAATGAGCGCGACCTGGTCTGAGACCGATTGGTCAAAGAAGTACTTTTTCGTGAAGGCGACATTTCCTGCCGAAAAAGCGAGGAGCTTCTTCGATTCACCCTGCAGCAGGCTGCCGTTGTAGGGCTTGCCGATGCTGCTATGGAATTCCGCAGCAGAGAATTGCTCGCCCGAGCCGTTCTGCACCATCGTGTGCGCCTTGAGACCCAGTGTCTTCTCGTCCTTTGCCACAACTGCCTCGTACGCGGTAGTGCGCTGCAGGTTCGCGATCAGGTAAGAGATGCGAAACACTCCGGGCCCGGCCTTGTCGGAGTAAACCTCCCAGAAGAGCGCGCTCTCCCCCGGTGGATAGTTGACGTTGATCACGCGCACGGTGCCCGGCGATTTAATCGGGCGAAACTGTATGCTGTTGATGTCGACCGACACACCGCTAAAGGCAAACTCAACCTGGTTGGTACCATGCTGCAAGTTCACCGTGCGCTCTTCTTCTACAATGGTCTGCGCAGGGTTCTTAAGGTCGATACGCGTGTACTCGCGCTGTGGCATGGTAACAAGCTTTGTGCGGGCAGCTACGCTGGTTGTGAGGAGCAGGAGCGCAGCCAGGGCTAAACCCCACCCCGGCCTGCGGCCACCCCTCCCCACGATGTGGAGAGGGGGTAATGTTGAATGTGTTCCCCCTCTCCATGTAAATGGGGAGGGGGTTAGGGGGTGGGGGTTGTTTCTCATAAATTACTCCTTGTGCTCCACTTTGACCGAATAGGGGATCTTCTTCTTTTCGCGGGCATCGACCTCGGGAAAGAACTTGATCGTGGTCGAATCGAGTTTTTCATACTGGAACGGAATTTTGCCCGGTTCAAAATTTCCGGGAAACGTGCGCTCGATCTCAACACTCACGGTACGGTTTAACGTGTTCTCGAGCTCGTGCTCGTAGAAATACTCTTCGACCCATTCTTTGACGTAATGCGTTTTGTCGTAGTGCGTGTCGGTGACAAAACCGTAGCGTTTGAAATCACGCGTGAAGGTGCGCAGTACGACCTCGCGCGTTTCACCGGCGTCGAGCTTCACCTTGTCGCCAGTCGCAACGTACTTCATGTAGACGCCGCCCTGGTACGAGAGATTGTTCTTCGTATCTTCGGCAAAAATATGCACCGTACCATCGGGCAGCGGGGAGACGCCGAGGCTGGTCTTGGGATTGGCGCCCTTTTCTTTCGTGTTGCGGAACTCGTAGAACTTATGCACACTGCCACCGGTGGTGCGGTCAGAGGCGCGGTAGATCACCTTGACTTCGACATCTTTGGCGGTGAACGCCTTGAGCCGCTTCTGCCAGCCATTGGGAATACTCTCTTTGCCTTCCACGGTAAAGAGGAAATATTCTGAAAGGCCTTCTTTGACGATTTCTTTTGGCCGGCTTGCGCCCGAGATCGGCGCCGAAGGTGCAGGCAATGCTTCGGCTTCATCGAGTGCCATCTTCGCGGCTTCTGCTTTTTTCACGCGTTTCTTGAAGCCGTTACGCACACGCTCCCTGCGGTCGTCGTCGAGGTCCTTGTAGCGCCAGCTGCCCTGCGCAAGGCCCGCAATGTCTTCGACCAGGTTCACCGTACCGACGACGAGCCGCACCTCGGCGCCGGGGTAGTCTTCACCCGAGTTGTTCACCACGCGGATAAAGCCATCGACATTCATGGCCGTCTCTTTCGCATTGGTAATCGCGGTATAGTCGGCGTTCCAGGTGATACCCGAAGTGAAGTAATTGATCTCTACCTTTGCGGGCCCTGAAAGTTCGCTGTCGATATTCCACTGCAGCGCATCGGTGCGCCCCGGCGGAAACGACGTATCCCGCAGCGTGAGCTTATCTTTGTGCGTCAGAAACGTGAGCCGCAGCGAAGTCGGGTCAATCAGCGTACCGGCCCACGAGAATTGTATAGTGTTCAGCCCCGGTTTGAAGGTAAGCTCCCGCGATTCTTTGACCATCGTGATATCGGCGCTGTTGTAGATCGTCAGTTGCACCGACTGGCTCTTCGGAACTGTCACGAGCTCGATGGTCGCCTGTAGGGGAAACATGACGCCTAGTAGGGGTAGGATTAATCCTACCCCTACTAGGCGTCGGTAAAGATTACGTTTCAAATGTAACTTGGACGCGTGGGAGCTCATAAGGTTCAGTTTATTTGTCACGGGGCACAGGCAAGCCGGATTCGCCCGTGTGAGAAACCTTGACGCTCTGACCGGGCAGCGTGTTCGAAACCATGAAACAAATTGTTCTGACTGCCAGCGCCATTGCCGCAGCGCTCATGGTTGCTGCGGGTTGCGCAAAGCGCAAGATTTCTGAAGAAAAGGCACTGCGTTTTGCAGAAGCGACGATGCAGGACGTCCTGCCCGGAATGGTGAAGACTCTGCAAGAAAAGGTCTCCAAAGAGGGCGCGGTTGCTGCCGTACCCTTCTGCAAAGATTTCGCTCCCACTTACGGAAAGATAAAGACCGGCCAGTGGTCAACAAAAGCCAAAGCTGAGCTCGGCGCCAGCAGCTTTCGCTTTCGCCGGGTTTCCTTAAAAAATCGCAATCCCATGAATACACCCAGCGCGCAGCAGGCAGAGATCCTGCAGCAGTGGGAGTCAGGGCAGATCAAGCCGGCTTTCTACCAGGCTGAAGGCAAGTTCTACACCATGCACCCCATCAAGGTTGCTCAACCGCTCTGCCTGAACTGCCACGGCGACACGACGACACTCGACAAAAAGGCGGCGGCAGAAGTGGCGAAACTTTACCCGCAGGATAAAGCGACAGGCTACAAGCTCGGCGACCTGCGCGGCGCATTTGTCACTGAAGTCGCCTTCGGCGATTGAAAAAACGCGGCAAAATATTTTTCTGGGGCAGCGTCGTGTTGCTGCTCCTGAACTTCGTTCCGACAGTTTACCTCAATATCACTGTGCCCAACCCCGAATGGGACTGGTCGCGTATCGATACGAGCAAGGTCTCATTTCCCGATAAATTCCTCTGGGGCGCTGCGACCTCCGCCTACCAGATTGAAGG
>CAYOZO010000042.1:0-24282 GCA_964408405.1 uncultured Turneriella sp. | reverse complement strand
TTGGGCAGCCCCGATTACAATGATTCGGGCTTTGCACCGGATGCAATAGCGGGCGACGGCACCACGACTTTTTCGTGGAAAATTCCCGGCGATGACCGGAAATACTGGGGTAACCTGAAGATGAACGTCGCACTGCGCGTCCGCGGAGCAAAAGAGCCAGTGATGGTGAGCAACAGTTTTTTTGGCAGCCCGCTTGCACCGGCCTTGTTTACCGGGCAATTCAATGAGCGCCTCGAAAACGGCAGCCTTGTGATCGATGCGTTTCTCGATGTGAAACGCGAATGCAAATTCGTGCTACAGGCAAACCTGTACTCCTCGCGCGGAGAACCAACGCACTGGGTCACAGTCAATACCGTGCTTGAACCGGGAGTACATCCCGTGCCCTTTATCTTTTTCGGCAAAATATTCCACGACATGGGTATTGACGGGCGATTTACCGTGCGCGACCTGAGGGGCACCTGCGAAAACCTGCCTTTTCCCGCACGCTGGTTAAACGACCCTGCGCGCGTCGATGCAGTGGTCAACGCGAAGCCGCTCGACGAGCCGCTGCTCTACTACATACCGTACACCAGCTTAACTTACACCACGAAGCGAGAGTACACGTTCAAAGATTTCAGTAACGCCGAATGGAATTCACCCGAAAAAGAAGCGCGGCTAAGGGAGTTAGAAGAAGCCGCGCAGTAGCAGGCTGTTGAAAAAAAGCCTGTTAGTTATTGGAAATCATCACCAGCCTGCGCATGTGAAAAATCTCCTATCTCCAAACCTGTAAAGCATAGGCTAATTTGGCGAAATCAAATTTTTTCTGAAAAACGTGAGAAAAAATCGCCATTTCCTGGTATTTAATATACAGAGGCCCCATGAAATGTTCAGCGCAACCTGTTTTTCTTGCTCATAAACCAGACAAAATCCGCGAAATCTTTGAGATACGCTTACCGAAAGAAATCTGGCTACGCCTTAGAGACGCCGCCACCAGGAAACGAAAAACGCTGTCGACGATCACCCGTTACTGCACTTTTATGCTGGCGGAGCGGTCATCGCTACGCAGAACGCGAGGAATTGAGAAACTCATTCATAAGGATAAACAAGATTATCGCAGATCTGAACTATTGCATCGGCATATGCTGTGCCTGTATGGCGACGATGCGCAATTTCTGCGCCTCACCGCAATGAAATTGCAGGTTTCCGTTTCCTGCCTGGTGCGCATTGCCTTACTCATATTCTTGCGGCAATTTGATATGGAAAGCCATAGCCATCGATCCCCATCCGAACCTGAACTGTTCTGGCGAGGCATTAAACGCTTCGTCAAGCTCCTCTACGACCCGACGAATTACGGCTCTCTGCCATGCGCACGAGCCTTCCTGCTCCTTTCCTTTCCACCGGAAATGCGTTGGAACTGGCCGTAACGCTGCCAATTCCGTCACTGTCTATTGATCTCTCGCCCTGTGCTGCAGATGTTTTCAATGGCCTCGTGAGCCAACAGGCTGCCCCTGCAACCTGACAGGCTGTGACAAAACAGCCGGCCAATCCCTTTGCAGCATAAGCTGCCACAAAGGGATTTGTTACGAACTTATCTGCAACCTAAACCCAGACTGCGGCAAGCATTGTACTCGAGCTTTGCCGCAGTGTTGATAGAGTTGGTGCCGTCACCGGTATGGACCTTGTGGTAACCGTTTTTGGTAGAAGACCACTCGGTACCTGAGGCGCGACCGCTCCAGATGTAGTGGTAAGAAAAGCGTGTACCACCAAGGCAGTTAGAGAAACTACCTGTCGTGTTCAACCCACAGGTACTGTGGTAGGATACCGCACCATCGTCTTCACCCGGCAGAATGACTGAAGCTCCCGTCCAGGTGGCTTCATAGCCGGCAATCGCATAAACTCCAATACCTTTCATGTTGTTGTGGTTATACGAGCCGCGTGCGTTACCGGTTTTGAGCGCATCGACCATACTGTTCGATTCCCAGAAGGCTGCGTTCGCAAGTTCTGAACCGCCAGCTGCGCTTGAAGATGCCCAGACACGGCGGATGTTGTACGTGGTCGCTGATTTATCGATGAAGTATTCTGTCGCGTAGCAGCCTGCGCTGTGGCAGATGATGGTGCAATAGTTTGTTCCTTTGCACTTTGCTTCGAGTACCTGGTAAAGCTTTGACTGGGCACGGCAGCTGCCCCACGTGCGCGGGTCGGTCGAACCATCGTAGCCCACATAGTAGCGCGAGGCGGTCGTGGTAATATTCTTAGCCGTACCCCAGTAGTTGTTCACATCGGTTGAATAACCGCCTGTGCTGTCGCAATGGCTGCCCGAGCGGCCATGGACGAAGATCACCGATTCTTCGGCAGCGAGCGCCGAGACGGTGCATAGAGCCAGGAAAATTCCTGCTAGTTTCATATTTTTCGTGCTTACTCCTTCACGCAATAATTGCTTAAAAGTCTTTGCCGCGCCTGCAGGGCTCTGTACCTTGCTGGACGACACTACTTGTAATCGCGCCGGAGAATCGGTCAAAGCCAAAAAAAGGGTAAACGTGTGTTCCTTGAGCAAAGCGCTTAATGACGACAACGTCAGTTAGTCGGCAAAATAGGCTTCGGCTTCCGAAACCTCAGAGACCAGAGTGAAGAACGATATCAGCTTCGTTACTTCAAAGACATGCATCACCGCAGGTCTTGGGTGGGTGAAAACTACGCGCGCGTCATCGTGTTTGCGTATAGCGAGAATGAAGTTCACCAGCGCACCGATGCCTGAAGAATCGATTGCCTCCAAATCTTCCAAATCGATAACCACGCGCGCGCGTTCACGCATAAGCAACGGCTCAAGCTCGGCACGCACCTGTTTCGCAGTAAACAGGTTGAGCACCCCGACGATAATTGCGGTAGCATAGCCCTTTTCGGCATTTTCTTTGATCAGTACTTTGCAGCGCTCCACGAAGGCGTATTCTAAGGCCTGACAGGACGCGTCGCTACAAATTTCGGAACCCCCGGTTAGGGGTAGGTTTAACCCTACCCCTAACCGAAAGATTTTTTTTGCAACCCAGCCCGCATAAACCGCATCGCATGAATATGAAGAATACAACGGATATGCCCGAACAGGGCGCAAACGTCGTCTTTACCGAAGGCGACAGGGTGACGGGCCGCTCCAAAATTGGCTCATGGTTTAGCGGCGATAAGATGTTTATTGCGATGCACTTTATTCCGCTCGCGGCGATTTGGTCAGGCGTTACCTGGAAGGCGGTCTGGCTCGGTGTTGCGCTCTACTGGATTCGCATGTTCTTTGTCACAGCCGGCTACCACCGCTACTTTTCGCACAAGTCGTTCGAGACCAGCCGCATCTTTCAGTTTATTCTGGCATTGGGCGCGCAGTCAACCGGGCAAAAGGGAGTTCTGTGGTGGGCAGGACATCATCGCGACCACCACAAATACAGCGATACGGAAAAAGACGTGCACTCGCTCAAGGTACATGGCTTTTATACCTCCCACATTGGCTGGATATTCGACAAGAATAACAAGCGCGTACCGCTCGAAAATATTCAGGACTTTGCAAAGTACCCTGAGATACGCTTTATCTCCAAACACGACTGGATTGCCCCCTGGGCTTTGGGAGTTGCCTCGTTTCTGATCGCAGGCTGGCCGGGACTCTGGATTGGCTTTTTCCTCAGCACGATCATTACCTACCACTCGACATTTACCATTAATTCGCTGACGCACAAATGGGGTAAGCAGCGCTATGATACCGGCGAAGAGTCGCGCAACCACTGGTTGCTCGCACTCACCACAATGGGCGAAGGCTGGCACAACAACCACCACTACTACCAGGCTTCGGCGCGCATGGGCTTCTACTGGTGGGAAGTTGACCTCACCTACTATGTTCTGCGTTTCCTGAGTTTCTTTGGCATCGTCCGGAACCTGAAGGGAGTGCCCAAGGCGGTACGCGACAAGACGATCAAGGCAGAGATGGCGAAGGCAACACCGGTAGCAGATGAGCCAGCTGCCGCCCATCCGGTTATTGTCTGATGAGTAGGTGAAGAAGTCCGGCCGATGCCGGACAAGACTTCATCTCGCTGGTGCGATTTCTGAATTTATAGCCTGTACGCTCCCCTTAGACGAAAGCTCGCTGTACGGACAAGGGCAGAGAAGGCACGGGGCTGCGCAGCCCCGCCTCCCGAGGCCCAAGAGCATTTAAAAAACCTTGACGAACCGCTGCAGGCAGCACGACCTTGTCGTGGTTGATTTGTTTCGACCAGTAGGTCATAATGCAAAGAAGCTGAGGAATTGAATCTTGGGAGGTTTTCCGATGTCATCGATAAACAAACGCAGCGGATACTTCAGACTATGCGTTGCCTGCGCAGCTATGCTATTTCTGGCAAGCTGCGCAAAAACCCAAAAAGACGATAGGGCCAGCGAAAACACGGTCGCATCGGCGGTCGAGTCGCAGTTAAGCGTCATCAACTCAGCAACAAGCGACGTCAATACGGGTAACTCAACGATCATCTCGTCGCTAACTCCCTATGAACTCGATCAACTACGCGGTACTCTTTTCGACAGGGCAATCGACTACCTCAGACAGGCTTTAGATTCCAGCCTGCACGCGCTTCCGTTTAGCTGCTCGAGCGGCTCTGTGAGCGATAATGCCTCCCCTAATTTTGGCGCGGCGGCAAGCCTTACAGTCACACGTACCTGGTCAAATTGCGTCGGCGACGCGGGACAGTTTAGGCGCAACGGCGTAGTCTACCTGGGCTGGTCTGGCCTCAACATGAGTACACCATACGTCCAGAGTGGAACCACGCTCAAGCGAGCGACGAATGGCCTGACTATGACTCGCGTCAGCACAGGAAACTATGTAGAGATATCGGGCAACGATACATCAAACCAGGTCTCGGGTTATAACGGCAACCAGGTGCTCAGCTGGACTTCCGTTTCCGGCAGCAACCGCAGCTTTACTCTGGCCATCAACGAAACGCGTACCGGCAAAAGCAGCGGTGGAGCGACGCTCTTTCAGCATATTGTGACGACGCCGACAAATCTCACGATCAATGTCGATACAGGCGCTGCAACACGGACCATAGCGTCGGGCACTGTCAGAGTGCAATACCAGCTAGCGGGCATAACCGTCGATACGACATTCAATTCCGCTGTCTGGAATATCGATACATGTCAGCCCGTCAGCGGCAGCGCCACGGTATCAGTCAGCGGAGCAAAAAGCGGCACGGGCAGCATGACTTTCAACAATGGCACTGTGACGTTTAGCTTCGAAGGAAGCAACTCAACGCTAACTCTGCCCGGCTGCTAAGCGGTTAGCCCGCATTATTGGAGAGCCTACTGGTTCGGCTGCAGCAATCGGGTTTCGCTTTGTGATTGCAGGGGATACGGTCGCAGAAGAAAATCGATCGGGCTGACGCCAGCACCCTCAAAATATGCACTGCTTTCCGGCGGCGGCTTCGTTCGGTTTTGCTTGAAGGCGAACAATTGCCCGGACAGAATACGATGAACCCAAATGAGGGCTCTACCTGATTTCTCTTTACACTCCCCCTGATTTTCCCGATATTTCCCTATGGAAATACTGCAAGTTGCCCTGTTCGCAGTGGCATTTTTTACTGCGTTTGCCTACGCCGGATACGCGGTCATGAAATACTGGCGACTCGCCCACCTCGGCCAGCCGCAGGAAATCAAATCGACCTTCGGCCAAAAAGTTAAGAATATCATCATCAATGTCTTTCTGCAGAAGAAACTCATGAAGCGCCCCGTGCGCGGCATTTTTCACATCTTTATCTTCTACGGCTTTCTCGTTTACGGCGGCCACACCACCAGCCAGTTCATTGGCGGCTTCTTCGGACCGTTCCAGGTTCCGGTTGTAGGCGGCACGGGTTACGATTTCTACATTCCGAAATTGATAGACAATATCATCCCGCACTTCCACTACGCGTACGACTACCTGCTCGACATCTTCTCTATCCTCGTACTTTCAGGTCTCGCATTCTTCGCAATTCGCCGCTGGGTTTACCGCGCATACGAGCTCGATCGCCCTTCAGGCCAGTCGATGATTGTTATCCTAATGATCACGACGCTCATGGTCTCTACCCTGATCGGCGAGGGAGCTAATGCGATACGCCTCGGTATTTCTCAAGACCATATTTCACCGATTCGCCAGGCGATGGTTTCGCTGCTGTCAGGGGCCGGCATTACAGCGGCGAATGCAGGATACTGGTATATCGGCGGCTGGTGGACTCATGTTCTGACGGTATTTGCCTTCATGGCTTTTGTGCCCAATTCGAAGCACGCGCACCTGATCTGGGCGCCGGTCAACTTCTGGTTTGAAAAAGAAACTCCCAAAGGCCAGCTTGCCTATCTGGATACGGAAAATGCGAAGGTCTGGGGCGCCGCCAACGTGCAGGATTTCACCTGGAAAGATCACTTAAACGGCCTTAGCTGTATCGAGTGCGGCCGCTGCACCATTGAATGCCCGGCAAACCGCACCGGTAAACAGCTAAATCCGAAGAACATAATGGGTGACCTTAAACATGCGCTGATGGAACAGATGCACAAGGTTGAAGCAGCCAAAAAGGCCGGAAAGACCGACGAAGAGATTGCGGCCATGCCGGAGCTGCGGGTCATAGACAACTATACTTCGCAGGAATCACTCTGGGCCTGCACCACCTGCTATGCCTGCGTCGAAGCATGCCCGGTGGGTAACAACCAGGTCGATGCAATCATCGCTATGCGCCGTGCGCTCGTGCTTTCTGAGGGCAGCCTGCCGACTGAGCTGCAAACCGCGCTCACCAACATGGAAAACCAATCCAACCCGTGGGGCGTTGGCGCGCACAAGCGTGAAGAGTGGGCAGAAGGCCTGAACATCAAGACCATGGCAAAATGGGCAGAAGAAGGCGAGAAGCCAGACGTTCTTTTCTGGGTCGGCTGTGCGGGCGCATTCGATGACCGCAACAAGAAAATCGCGCAGTCCATTGCAGGTCTCCTGAACAAGGCCAACGTCAAATTCGGCATTCTGGGCACCGAAGAAAATTGCACCGGAGACTCGGCTCGCCGTGCGGGCAACGAGTACCTGTTCCAGACGCTGGCTGGCATGAACATACAGACCATGAACAACTACGGGGTCTCAAAAATCGTCACGGGTTGCCCGCACTGCTTCAACACCCTGAAGAACGAATACCCGCAGATGGGTGGCAACTACGACGTTGAACACCACACCACTTTTCTCGATAAGCTGCTGAAAGAAAATAAGATCGAGGTCGATCCTGCAAAGGCAAAAGAGCTGGGCCTCGTGACCTACCACGACTCGTGCTATCTCGGCCGCTACAACGACGTCTATTCGGCGCCGCGTTCAATCCTCGAAAAGGCCACAGGCGGAAAGGTGGTCGAAGCGATCGACAACAAGACCCGTGGCCTCTGCTGCGGCGCCGGTGGCGCACAGATGTGGAAAGAAGAAGAGAAATCCACTGACGGCGCAGGTGTCAAAGCTGAGCGCGTAAACATCAAGCGCACGAAGCAACTCGTCGACACTGAGGCGAAGACTGTCGCGAGCGCCTGCCCGTTCTGCATCACCATGGTGGCAGACGGCGTCAAGTCGCTCGAAAAAGAAGAGTCGGTAAAGACCCTCGACGTCGCGGAGATTCTGGCGCAAACGGTGAAGTGATTCGCGTAGCGAATCATGCAAGTTTCCGCGGGAAACTTAAGTAACCGACGACAAGATATGGCCGAACTCACCGGCCTGCTGGGTACACTCGGAAGAGCAATACCAGGCTGCCCACAAGTCCACACAGACAGCGCGGTGCATGCTGATTCGGTTAAGATTTGACACAGCGCGTGCATACTTAAGGCTACGGCATGCGTTTGAAATTGGCCTTGCTGGGCGCCACTGCCCTTATCCTGGTGGCATGCGGTAAATCGCGTTCACAGGTGCGCATCTCAGCGCCTAAAGCAGATACTCCCATCACTTTTCCGGAGGGTTTTCTATGGGGTACTGCTACTGCTGCTGAACAGCTTGAACCCACTGAAGACAGCGACTGGGCAGAGCTGATACGCAAAAGCTATGCCGGCGAAGGCAAGCCGATATCCGGCGCGGCTGTCCACGATCTGCACAAGTATCCGGCGATCGTCATAAAACAAAAAACCGCACACACGCAAAAGGTCGCCGAAGATGTCGCACTGATGAAAGAGATGGGAGCTAACGCGTACCGATTTTCCATCGCGTGGGACCGACTTTTTCCCCGTGAAGACATAGAAAAACCAGACGCCGGCGCGGTGGTTTTCTACGACCGGCTGTTCGCCGAGCTGAAAAAGCAGAATATCGAACCTTCAGTCACGCTGTTCCATTTCAGCTCGCCGGCCTGGTTCTTCAAAGAGAAAGACGGCAAACGCGGCTGGGAGCGCGCAGACGCTTTGCAGCACTTCACGAAATTTGTGCGTTTCGTCGTCGCCCGCTGGGGCAGCCAGGTGAAGGTTTGGTGCACGCTCAATGAGCCGATGGTGTACATTTATTCGGGCTATATGCAGGGAATTTTCCCGCCGCTCGAGAAGCGCCCAGACGAAAAATCCGTCGCGCCCGTTGTGGAAGCGCTGCTCAGGGCACACGCAGAGGCATACCGAATTATTCACGAGGCAAACCCGAAAGCGCTCGTCGGCGTCACTCAGCACACGCGGGAGTTTGCGCCCTACCGCAACTACGCTCCCCTTGATCGCATTATCGCCGGCAAGGTCGAGCAGGCCTTCATTTGGGATTTCACCGATGCGATTCAAACTGGCGTACTTAAGGTAACCAACACGAGTATTGAGAAGCCGATTGAAAACCTGAAGGGCACCCAGGACTACCTGGGTATCAACTACTACGGCCGCTTCTACATCAAATCGAATATCTTTGCGCCGACGAAATTTGCCGTCATGAACCATGATCCCGATGACGAAAAAGAAATTAAGAACGACCTCGGTTGGGCAGATTACCCGATCGGCATGAAGAATGTGCTGCTGACCGGCAAAGAAAAGTATGGGTTGCCTCTCTACGTACTCGAATCGGGCACCGCAGACAAGGCATCCGACGATAAGCTTCGCCAGCGATTGCTCATTGGCCATACGGCAGAGATTGCCGCAGCGATACGCGAAGGTGCTGACGTGCGTGGCTATTTTCACTGGTCAATGATCGACAACTTCGAGTGGGCTGAAGGGTTTGAGGCCCGCTTTGGCCTGGTGGAAATCGACTACCTGAACGGTTTTGCCCGCAAGAAACGGCGGAGCTTTGATCTCTACAAAGAAATTATCGAGAACGGAATATCTCCCGCACGCTATAACCAGGCAGCACAGGAATACCAGTAAGTAGCCTGTACGACATCTCGCTTGGGCGAGATGTCGTACGGTTCCAGGGTTTTTCAGAATCCCACGAGCACGACTTCTCGCTCGAGGCGAACGCTGCACGTATCGTAAACGCGCTGCTCGATCAGGTGAATCAGGTGCAGTACATCGGCGGCGCTGGCGCTGCCGTTGTTCACGATAAAATTACAATGCTCAGCTGAAATCTCCGCCCCGCCCTGGCGTACGCCGCGCAGGCCAGCCTCGTCGATGAGTTGCCAGGCTTTCTTCGGCGACACGCCCGGCGCTGGGTTCTTGAAAATACTACCTGCTGATCGCCGGTTCTTTGGTTGCGACGCAATGCGCCGGTTTTTGTAGTCTTCAATGCGTGAGGCGATGGCTGCACTGTCGCCGGCAGCAAGTTCGAGTGTCGCGGACGCAATCCAGGCCGAGGTATCACGCTTGAAGATGCTGTCGCGGTAGGCAAATTCGCAGCCGGCATTGCTGACTGTGGCGACCTGCCCTGCCCTGACGGCCTCGACCGTCACCAGGCTATCGCGCAGCTCGTGGCCATAGCAGCCGGCGTTCTGTATGACGGAGCCGCCGAAGTGCCCCGGTATTGTCGTAAGAAATTCGAGCCCGGCATAGCCCAGAGCGGAAATCTTCTTGCCGGTAAGAGGAGCACGTGCGCTCGCCGGTACGCGCACAACAAGGCGATCAGCGGACCGGTGCAGAATTTCCGGCTCTTCGCCGAGATCAGGGTGCACAACCACGCCGCGAAATCCGGCGTCGGCAATGAGCAGGTTGGAACCTCCCCCTAAAAGAAAAACCGGCACTCCATTTAATGCCGTCTGTTGCTGCACCAGCGCCAGCTCCTGGGCATTGCGCGGCAGCACGAAGATATCGGCCGGGCCGCCAATACGGAAGGTTGTGTAGGTGTGCAGCGGTTCATCCAAACGATACGGAATGCCGCGCGAGTCAAGAAACGCTGTGACGGCGCGCAGGTCAGCCATAAAAGCTCAAGCAACAATCGAACGCGATTTCTTGAATGCCGCGATTTCTTCGCGCCGCCGCGTGCTGTCCCAGCGCAGAAGGTCACCCATCACCGTGGCGACCGAGTTAAGCGCCGAGTCAGAGATATAACCCATGTTGCCAAGACCGCAGCGCCGGTTGAGAAAATCCGACAGGGTCAGAGCCATCTCGTGATCGACCGCATAGTGTATCTCTGCGCGGATGAACGGATATTCATTTTCGATAGGCATGAGCTGCGACTTATCGCGTATTACATAATCGAGTACACGCTCGTAGAGCGCTCCGTATATTTCGATGAGGTGGTTGATGAGTTGTGGCGAATAGACTTTATCCCATCGCGCATGCGCTTCGGCGATGAAGGTTGCGAGCCGCGTGCCAACCTGCCCGCCCAATACCGGAGTTTTGTGCGATATCGAACGGCGGCGCGGAAAGCCAAATTTCTTCTCAATGAGATCCACGGTCTGCTCGGCTAATGCGCGCGAGGTAGTCCACTTGCCGCCAAAAACCGACACAAGGCCATCCACATTATCCTGCTTGCGGTGCAGCACGATTTCGTGACGGCGCGAAGCCTTGTAAGTGCTTGTCACCGAGCTCTCCGCAACGAGAGGTCTTAAACCCGCATAAGAGTTCACGACGTCGCCCAGCGTCTTTTTCTGCGGAAAGTAGGAGTTGAAAAGATCGAGAAACTCCTGCGCATCGTCGCGCGTGACATTCAGGTCGTCCGGATCGCCTTTAAACTCAGTATCAGTAGTACCAAGCAGAGAGTAGTTACCCCATGGGATCAAAAAAATATGGTGCTTGTCTCGTGTTTCGAGCGCAATGGTAGCATTCTTATGAAAGCGTGGAAAAAGCAGATGGATTCCCTTTGAGCGGACCAGCTTTTGATGAGCCGCGCCGTGCAGTCTGCTGAGAACGATATCACCCCATGGCCCGGTCGCATTCACGGTCACCTTGGCTCGGACGGGAAATTGTCTGCCCGTCAGTGTGTCTTTGGCAATCACGCCTGAGACGCGTTTTCCCGCAGAGGTCTCTTCGATGATAAATTCATCGCAGGCGACGTAGTTTGCTACCTGCGCGCCGCGCGCGGCTGCCGAGAGAACATACTCAAGGTTAGAGCGATTCGGATGCCGGTTCAGCGCATCGTAGTAGTGGAAAGCTCCCTTGAGCCCCTGCGGATTGAGACCTGGCTCGAGCTGCAGCGCCTTCTCGCGCGAAAGCCAGCGCTTGCAGTCGATATGCTTGTCCGGGTCGTCGATGTAGTTGCGATCCCACGAAAGCAAATCATAAAGTGTAAGACCCACCCCGAGCATCCAGCGGGGCGTGGGCGTAAAATCATAAACCGGCATGAGAAATGGCAGCGGGAATACCTGATGCGCCATGTTTATTTCGAGGTAGCGCCGTTCGCGTAAGGATTCTCTGACGACGGATATGTCGCCCTGAGCAAGGTAGCGCAAGCCGCCATGAATGAGCTTGGAGGTTGCGGCGGAGGTAGCGTGGCCAAAGTCTTTGCGTTCAATCAGCGCGACGGAGAAACCGCGCAGCACGGCGTCCCAGGCGATCGAGGCGCCGCTTACTCCCCCACCGAGAACCAGAATATCGAATACCTGGTTCTGCAACCGCTGCAGATCGCGTTTCATGGATTAGCAGACCTATCAGGAGACTGAAACACCGCGTAAAGGAATATCGGCGTCTCTGAGGAAGATTGGCAGAATGTGGAAAAAAATATCGTACTTTGGACGCGCCGGGCACGGGAGCAAAAAAATGCAATTTGACTGCAAAAAAAACCCGGTTTTTTGGTATTTAATATATAGAGGGATCTATGTTGGTGACAAGTGTATCTTTACCAGAATATCATGCAGCTGTGTGGCGCCACAACCAGGGGGCAGTGATGCGCATGGCGGTTCGCATGTTGCGAGTAACTATGCGACACAACACCGTGCGCAGAGGAGTCAAACGGCGCTACAACCGCCAACCGGGCGATTTTGAGATTGTCACGACGCGTTTTACCGAGGTGGAATACGACACATTGCATTTCGCGGCATCAGCTATGCGGGTGAGCGTCTCATGGCTGGTCTATACAATGATTCTCCTGTGGCTTAAACCGAGCCGACGCCTGCGCCATTGCGGATTTACGACTAACTATAATCTCGATTGCCTGAAATGGAACGAGCGGGTAGGTGTTATTTCCGAATCTCTGTATTTTTGGCCCATAATACCGCCACGCACGCCGCCAAACTTCCCCAATGGGCATCACGGCTCTATACTTCGTTGACCCGTTGTCTTCGCTTCAGGAAAAGATTATTGTCGCATCATAAATCCCATGCAAGTCCGCACCCGTTTCGCCCCCTCGCCCACTGGCTACCTTCATGTCGGCGGTGCCCGAACCGCACTCTTCAATTACCTCTACGCTCGCGCACAGGGTGGAAAATTTATTCTGCGTATCGAAGATACAGACCAGACACGCTCCACCGAGCAGAGCTACCGCCAGGTCATTGACTCACTGAAGTGGCTCGGCTACGAATGGGACGAAGGGCCCGAAGTCGGTGGTCCGCATGGACCGTACAAACAGTCCGAGCGCCTGCAGATTTACAAGGACTATGCGGAAAAGCTCATTCAGGAAAAGAAGGCTTACCTGTGTTTCTGCAGCAACGAGGAGCTCGAGCGAAAGAAAAAGCAACGTGAGGCTATGGGACTGCCCTATGTTTACGACGGCAAATGCCGTAACCTCACTGCAGAAGAGATCGCAGAGAAACGGGCACTCGGCATTGAACACACCGTACGCTTCCGCACCCCCGCCCAGGAAGTACTCGTCGAAGATATCGTGCAGGGCACAGTGCGCTTCGATACTGCATTAATCGGAGATTTTATTATCGTGAAATCCGACGGCTTTGCCTCTTACAACTATGCCGTTGTCATCGACGATCACCTGATGGACATCACGCACGTCATACGCGGCGTGGGGCATCTCTCCAACACGCCCCGCCAGATCCTGATCTATGAGGCATTCGGCTGGAAACCGCCACGCTGGGCGCATGTAAGCGAGATAGTAGGCTCAGACCACAAGAAGCTCTCGAAGCGCCACGGCGCAACGCCGATTACGGCTTTCCGCGACCTCGGCTATACTGCACGAGCTTTCAATAACTATATGGCGCTTTTGGGCTGGTCTTCACCTGACGGGCGCGAGTACATGACGATCGAAGAACTAAAGTCGCTTTTTGATGTCGCGCGCTGCAGCAAATCGCCTGCGATGTTCGACGTTTTTGACCTGGCGAAAGCCGCAGAAGTCGATTTGGCGCAGGTCTCGATCGCCGAGCTCGAAACCTATCTTTTTGCCAAATCAAAACTCAACTGGCTCTCCAACCAACACATCCGCGCGACGCCAGACGACCAATTCATTGAAGAAATTCTGCCGTTCGTCGAAGCAACTGGCGTTGTACCTGAAGCAGAATGTGCAGCCGACAATGAACGCCTGCGCGGCATTCTGCTGTCACTGCGTGTTTACCTCGATACGCTCGGGCAAATCCGCCACTATATCGGCGACTTCTACCGCTCCTTTGAACCGAGACTGGAAGATTATGTCGCGTCTGAATATTTTCAGGCAGAAAATTTTACGTCGCTTGCTGCGGCTTTTTTGCGTCATATAGAGCAAATGGGTGGGAGCTCCGACGTTCTGCCAACAGAAGCCATCAAAGAGGCCATTAACGCTGTGGGCAAAGAAACCGGCACAAAAGGTAAGCCGCTTTTCATGACCCTGCGTGTGGCTTCTACGGGCAGGCTCGAGGGACTCGAGTTACCTGTTTACCTGGGACTTTTGGGCAAATCCCGGGTTATCGAGCGGATCACAAAAATGATTGCCCTCAAGAATCAGGCATGAAAATAACAGTGAGGCTAATGCAGTTCGAGACCAACTCACCGTCTGGCAACCTCGAAATCCTGTTCTGCGACTGGCAGATACCTCGCGAGCAGGTGCGCGGCGATGCCCCTGTACAGAAGGGAGTCTGTTTTATTCCCGCCGACCTTTCGGCGGTGGCACACGTCCGCAGCTACATCGAGCATGTGGCAAATAGCTTCTCGCTTTCGGAACAGAGCGTCTTTGAGCTGGCGCTCGTTGCCGACGAGCTCGTCGCAAATGCAATTCTTGCGAGCTATGCAAAGCACGGCAACGAGAATATCGTCCTTAAGTGGACGATGAAAAACAATGTCTTTACGCTGAGCGTTCTCGACTACGGTGGCGGTTTCAGGATCGCTGAGGTCTTTGATGAAATACCGCGCGGGTCAGATCTCGCAAGTTTCCTCCGCAGTCTGAAAGAATACCGCGAGGCGCGTAAGGCAGTAATACCGCTGAATGGCGCGCTCATTGAACACGTGCGATTTGGACGGGGGCTACGCATCATCTCAAACCTCGTGCGCAAACTGGAAATCGAGTTTCACGACGCAGACGGCTCAACGGTGCAGGAACCCACTGAGAACACGGTCGGCTCCATCATTACAATAGAATACGTCGCCCAGGCTGCCTGAAAGTAACGCTGCATGCGCGAGCATCGTCTGGCCAGCAATCTGCCGGCTACGGTTCAAGATAAACTGCTGAAAATTCTAGCGAGTAAGGCAAAGCGTGCCGGTGAGTACTGCCTTGCGTTCGATCCGGCGACTTTTCCGATTTCGCTGCGCACACTTTTCCCGGAATACAGCGGCTTTGCTCTCGAGATTGGCTGTGGCTGGGGAGAATACACACGGGCATATGCCCAGGCACATCCCGATATGCTCATTGTTGCGATCGAAAAAAAACTTGCGCGTGTCATTGCTTCCTCTCGCCTGCAGCGCGCCGAGGGAATAAAGAATATCCGCTACCTGGTGCTTGATCTGGCATGGTTTTTCGACGGAATTTTTGCCGAAGCGCAGTTTGATGTCATCACGATTAACTTTCCAGACCCCTGGCCCAAAGCCCGCCACCACAAGCACCGGTTCGTGTCGCCGGATTTTGCCGAAGCTTTGAGCTTGATTGCGCGTCCCGGTGCAAGCCTGACCTTTGCGACCGACAACTACCCCTATGCGCGTGAAGCGATGCAAACCTTTGAGACATGCAGTGACTGGCAAAACGCAGTCGCTCCATGGCTTGCCGTCGGTGAAATACCGGGCAGGCCGCGCAGCTATTTTGAAACCTTACACAGAAAAGAAGGAGCTCCTATCTACTTCCTGCAGTACGCAAGGAAATAAGCCATTGCAAAAGCCACGGCCACAAACACGCGAACGCAAGCGCCCAGAATGCAGACATACCGAAGCGCGCAAACACAGTCGACCGTTTCATTAGCGCGATCTCTGCGAATATGTTCTGCGGTCGCCCCTGAGTGCTGCGCGGTACTATGTCGTCGCCTTTGGCGTCGGCGATTACAGTGACGCCGCTCATTGCCGCGCGGATTATCGGCACACCGTTTTCCACTGCGCGCAGTACTGCAGCTGAAGCATGCTGGTGCCCTTCGAATCCGTCGCCAAACCAGGCATCGCTTGCCAGGTTCAGAATCAACTGTGCATCGCGGGTTTGCACGTCGGCAGGATAGAGTGCCTCGTAACAGATGACGGGCTTGGCGGTGTACTGTCTGCCACGCTGCGGCTGTGGCAGATGCTGCCTAACGACCGCACCATTCGTCAGAAAGGCCAGCTCAGGTTCGATCTGCTGCCGGCTTCGCAGGGGATTAGGCGCGTGGCCAGTGTTCAGGGTAATTTCATTGAGCTCGTCTGCAGCGCTATAACGCCCTGCTTCGGGAAACAGATTCCGCATTGCGGGCCAAATTTCACTGAACGGCAGAAACTCCCCCCACGGCACCAGCCGCCGCTTCAGGTAGTAATTCTTCAACCCGGTCTCGGGTCGCACTGCCAGACGCGAATACAACCGGGAACCCTGCTGGAACATATCGTGAAAAGCAAGCGCGGCTCCGGTGCGACGGCTGGTGTATTCTGCCGCAGCATCAAACGTCGGTGAATAGATCGAACGGTTAGCTGGATGAACATCTGCGCTGTGAAAAGGCATGCTCGCCTCAGGCCAGACAACAAGGTCCAGCGGCCAGTAGAGGATAGCCCCTTCGATGGACTGATTAAAGAGACGGTTAATCGCATCGGTTGCGAATTCATGGTCGTTGCGTTTTTGCTCTCCTGCGGCGCCGATATTCGTCTGCACAACCAGCGTGCGGAGCTTACCCACCTCAGGCTTAAGCGGCCAGAAATAGAGAGCACTCCCGCAAAGAATGGCTGACGCCGCCAAAAGTAATGCGGGAATTTGCGACTGCAGCCGACGCCACACACCCAAACCACGGCTAATGTAAAACAGCTGCCAACACAGCAGCGCGAGAAATGCTGTCACAAGACTGATCAAATATACAGAACCTATCGCGGCAAGCTGCCGCAGCCAGCTAAATGACGCAGTCGCGTTTCCCCACGACCAGGGAAAAAGTTCCGGCGCAGTCAGCTCGGAGAGAGCAAAGAGCGCCGACGCCGCGAGCAGTTGGACAGCATTCTGCACCGCGCCAAAGTTCCAGTAACGCGCAAGCGCAAACAGACCCAGAAATTTCAGCTGAAAGAGCAGCGCATAGCCTACAGCAAGCAAAATGGAGATGAGCGCCCGTTCGCCGGTATAACGGTGGATTGTCGCGGTAATCCAGCCGAAGCTAATGAATGTCGTGGCGAAAGCAAAGATCAGCCAGGTTGCCCATATGCGCCTGTAGCTTTCGGCATATAAGCCCGCCGCGGCGGCAACTACCGCTACTACAGCGACAATTCCCAATGGCCAAAGATCAAATGGTGAAAGAGCAAATAGCAGTGCAACCCCATGCACGATCGCCAGCAGCACCTGCCGCAGGTAAAAGGTCTGCAGAATTTGCACCGCTATTTGAGATTGTTACTACGCAGGTACTCTTCGTACTGCATACGGCGCTCGTAAGCCTCTGCTTCTTCTTTTCCCAGCATCTCTATACGCAGTTGACGCAGTTTTTCCCGGCGCTCCGCCTCGGTCAGGCCGGAATTTTCGCGGCGAAACTTTTCTGCTGCTGCCTCATACGAATCAATTCGCGCGCGTTCTTCGCGTATTTCCTTTTCCACCTGCGCCATCCTTTGCGCAGCAGCCGCCCCAAAATAACGTTCGCGCAGCGCCTGCGTTTCAGCGGCTGAATTTCCCTTGCGCTGCATTTCATCGCCGCGCAGCATGAGCTCGGTCTCATACCGCGTATACGCCGGCTCCGTTTCGGTGAATGCAGCATTGTATTCCCCGAGGGTGCTCTTGCGCAGCTCGTAGTATTTTTTCACGCGCTGCTCCGCAGGCATGTCGGTGGAGCTTTTGACGAACTCATTCAGAGCATCCTGCGCAGCCATGCGCGCCTCTTCGAAGCCAAAAATAAGCTGCGCATCCGCTTCAGAAAAAAATTCCCGACGCTTCTTTTTTATGTAGTCGTAGCGCTCGGTCGGAGAAAGGTTTTCCGGTATATTAAAATGCCGCATCGCATCTTCATAGCGAAGGTAGCTTCGAAAGAGCGCAATAATTTTCTCGTTATCCGGCGCCGGATACTGTTCGCGCAAAAAGTTTTCGATGCGAATGTTGCATTCATCAAAGTTCATTTGCGGCGCCGCTCTGCCTGATCCATCCGGAAGATCGCCTGCCGCTACCCCGCATTTCGTGCGCAGACGCCAGAGTTCCGAGACCAGCGATATACGCCCCGTACGCGCCAGCTCCATGAGCTGGCTGAAAGAATACATATTTTCTTCGGTAAAGAGACGCCGGTTCTGCTCGATAAACTCGCGGTACTCGCCTGATTCCGGGTTCGCCGCCAGAGCAGCCTTTCGCGCCTGATCCTCAAGCTGGCGCAGTTTTCGTTTTTCTTCTGAATCAGGCCAGAATGCCCAGAGCAGAAACAGTACCAAGACCGGCAGAAAATAGAGGAGTTTGCGCTTATCGATCATCATTGTCTTTCGTAAATGCAGCTGCCCGAACATCACGCCATCAGCGCCTTAAGCTTTTTCACCGCGCGATTTTCCGGGTCAAACGCTTCAGCCTTGCGCAACAGCTTTTCGGCCTTTTCACGCTTCTCCAGACGGCGATAGATATCCGCCAGATTCACGATGCCATGAAAGCTCATGGGCTCCCGCAGGATCAGCCGTTCTCCGTAGTCTGCAGCCCGCTTGAGCAGCGTTTTTTCTGAACCTGCACAGTACTTGAGTGCGCGGGAAGTCAGGTATATCATTCCGAGATCAGAGGGGTCATAGTTGCAGTATTCTTCGCCGAGCGCCGCCGCCCGAGAGAACCGTTTTAGCCGCGAATTGAGCAGCGCCAGTTCGTAGACAATTTTTGGATCATGCGGGTTATCAGCATAAAGGCGTTCCAGCTCTGCCACCGCGCCTTCATAGTCCTTAGTCTGCGCATACTTCTTGATGACTGAAAGATCGGCCCGCGAAATTGGTTCGTGCCCCGACCCCTCGAAGACAATACGCACCAGCGAAAGATCGTCGGTAATATCCCCGGCTTTTTGCAATTCCTCGCGTATCTGGCGCAGATCGCCGCCGGACTTCTCAATAATACGCAGGAACATAGTCTCATCCTGATTGATCATCGAGTTGCCCATTTCGTCGCGACCGAGGGCGATATCGTCACGGCCGTCTGAACCAGCAAAGATGACATCCCCTTTCTGCAGCTTAAATGTCTTGACCCGGAAGAGTTCGTCATTCTCAGGCATGCCGAGTTTTCTAAGAGAAAGCTCCTCTTCGATGAAGTGCGCCGTGCCGTTCCGATAGACGGCAATCCAGGGGTGTTCGGCATTGATGTAATACAGGAAACCGCTGTCTTCGTCGATGAGGCCAATAACCGCTGACACGAGCATGCGACCATCGAAAGAGATCATGACGTGGTGAAGTTCTTCGTAGCAATCACGCAGCCACTGCTCGGGAAACATGAAGCGGCTCATCTCGTCATTCTGCGTTCGGTGCAAAAAGGATTTGAACACCGTGCCAAGCACTAACGCCCCGCCGGCACCCTGGATCGATTTACCCATCGCGTCGCCGTTCATGAAAGCCACGTAGCGCTTGCTTCTCAGATAGACCGTATTGGCTGAAGATATATCTCCCCCAATTTCAGAGTGCCACTGCCTGAACTGGAACTTCTTTTTTTGTTCGGTGAGAAAATCGACGCGTACGCGCGACGGTTCAGCCTCGTTCAGGGCAAGCGGGTGCAGTAGTTGCGAAGTCAGGAAGTAGTCGCCATCCTGCTGTGTCTTTAGTTCGTTAATCCGCTTAATCTGCGCTTCGATTTCACTATTCTTGAGTTCGATTTTTTTGGTCTTCATGAATGAATCAAACCGTATGCGATCGAGCATGAAGGAAAATGCAATGGCGATAACGTAAGATATGATGAGGTTATTCATCGAATACGCGGTCGCCGGCGTTGTCAGATTAGGTTTATAATAGAGCACGGAGCCAAGAAAAATCACAATGGAGGCAACCTGCATCGCCAGGAAAAGTCTGAAGACCACGGGCGCGGCAATAGGAATCATAACAACAATCTGCAGACCCGAGACGTAATTCGGATCGTCGGCGATACGGCCGGTAAAAAAAGAAGTCGAAACAATTACGTAGCCTATAAGAATCTTGAGAAGTAACGCTCCCCGTTTCTTGCCAGGTGAAAAAAAAGAAGCGATGAAAATCAGGGTCGCCAGGACGGTAAGGCCTATACGAAAATAAAACAACTCTGTAAAATCCGGATGCAGCTTCTTGTCAGTGTTGAACGCAAAGTCCAGCCAGGCGAAAATGGCGATCGCAGACCCCAGGCGTATCCAGCTACCCAGCTGGCGATCTAAGTCTGCAACAAAGTCATTGCGGTACTGCAGCCGCTCCGGATTTCTGCGGAATAGCCCGCGCAGCCTGTTCATCATATGCCTTAATAACGACTGTGCACATTAAGTCAACGCTAACAAGCCGCTGAATATGTGCAGAGGCGCATGGAGC
Source organism: uncultured Turneriella sp. (assembly GCA_964408405.1). Taxonomy (GTDB): domain Bacteria; phylum Spirochaetota; class Leptospiria; order Turneriellales; family Turneriellaceae; genus Turneriella. The sequence continues at coordinate 3,993 of CAYOZO010000042.1, read as the reverse complement.
CTGTGCGCCATTAAGGCGCGCTGGGCAGCGGGCATATTCCTATGCAATCCCTCGACCTTCAGGTCACCCGCGCCTGAATTCCCTGACCTGTTCCCCCGATAATCTCGCGCGGCTTTGAGCCGATCTGTGGGCCAATCATGCCGCGCGCCTCGAAGGCTTCGATAAGTCGCGCGGCCTTGTTATAGCCGATACGCAGCCGGCGCTGCAGGTAGCTAGCCGATGCCTTCTGGCTCTCGACAATGATCTGCCAGGCTTCTTCAAAAAGCTCTTCGTCACCGGCTTCGAGCTCACCCATCTTGCCTTTCGGATCTTCCAGCGTGATGTACGCAGGCTTGGCAAGCTTCTTGGCGTACGCGACGACGTCTTCCACCTCGTTGTCCTCAATGAGCGGTACTTGTGCGCGTATCAGCTGCCCCCTCGAAGGATGTCTGAAAAGCATATCGCCCTGCCCAAGCAACTGCTCTGCGCCATTGCAGTCGAGAATGGTACGCGAATCTGTCTTTTGTGCAACCTGCAGCGCGATTCGCGCAGGACAGTTTGCTTTGATGAGCGCTGTGATGACGTCAACCGACGGGCGCTGTGTCGCGAGTATCAGATGAATACCAACCGCCCGAGCCTTCTGCGCCAGACGAATGATCGAAGATTCCACTTCTTTGCCGGCAACCATCATCAGGTCGCCTAGCTCGTCAATCAGTATGACAATATAGGGCATAAGAGGTAACTCCGCCCTGCTCTTTTGCATGCGAATTTTATCGTTGTACGACCGTATGTCGCGCGCGCTCATTTCGGCGAGGTCTTCGTAGCGGCGCTCCATTTCTTCCACCGCCCAGTTCAGCGCGAGAATTGCCTTGTTGGGTTCGGTAATGACCGGGTGCAGCAGATGCGGAATGTCGTTGTATCCCGAAAGTTCAACGAGCTTCGGATCCACGAGTAAAAAGCGCACCTCTTCAGGAGTTTTATGCAAAATAAGACTCGAAATGAACGAATTCACGGCGACCGATTTGCCTGAACCGGTCGCTCCCGCAATCAGCAGATGCGGCATGCGCGTCAGGTCTTCGAGCAGCAGGTTACCGGCGATGTCGCGCCCCAGGGGTAGCGGCAACGCGCCGGCAAACTCGCGATAGCCCACATCGTTCAGAATATCGCCGAGCAATACCTTGACGCGCTGCTTGTTGGGGATTTCAATGCCTACTGTCGAACGACCCGGTATGGGAGCTTCGATGCGCACACGCATCGCTTCGAGCGCCATCGCCAGTTCGTCAGTCAGCGCGAGAATGCGGCTCACCTTGATACCCGCGGCCATCTTGAGCTCGTAACGGGTGATGATCGGGCCGCGCTGAATCCCAACGACGTGCCCTTCAATCGAAAACTGTTCCAGGGTTTCTTCGAGGCGTTCGATCACGCTCTGCGCCTCTGCAGGGTTAGCAAATTCGAGCGCCTTGCGCTGCGTTTTCAGGATAGGAAACCGGATCTCCTGTTGGCGGTTGACGACAACGTGAGGTGTAACAGACGCGCGATCAGTAACCGAATCGCGCGGAGCAAAATCCTGTTCGCCCTTGCGCCCGGCAGGTTTCTTTTCCTCTGCTCTCTCTGCTTTTTGATTTTGAGTTGCTACGCGCTGTAGAGTTTTCTCCGATTCCTGCCTCTCCGATACGATGCGCTGAGTTTCATGCTCTTCGAGGAATTCGGCTGCGTTCTCTCTTTGCTCTGCAGGGCGCGCATCGAACTCTAGAGCAGACTCTGGCGCTCCGGCCGGTTTCCGGGCATTCTCAGCAATCGCTGCAATCGCCTCCTCGGGCGGAGTCCAGGCCTGTGAAGCAGCAGCGGTGAAGTTTTCAAACAATCCATCGAGATCGAACTCGTCTCCCTTCTCGTAGTCGATCGTTGAGTACGAGAGTTCATAGGGTGTATCCACGGTCCGACGCGCGTCCGGTTGTACGAGGCGGTATTCCAGATGCGTATTTAGCTCCGCCTTGCTTGCTTCCGCTTTCGGCTGGGCAGAATGTGTCTGCTCAGCCTGCAGCGGCGCCGAGGTCTCTATCCCTTCTTCTACGGCAATCTCACTCTGCTGCATTGGCTCAGCCACCGGTTGCTCGAAAGCATTACCCACCGCTGAAGCGCTGAAAGTGTTGAGTGGCATAACATGGAAGGCAAATTCCCTGCCCCCGGTCTTACCCGCCACTCCTGTTGGTTGTGGGCTTTGCGGTTTCAGCGCGCGCAGTTTCTCAGCGAGGCGACTTTGCCAAACCTGCTCCCCTTCCGGGTGTACTTTAGCGCCCGCAGGCACAGAAATCTTTTGTATCCACGGTGGACGCGGTGGCGCGGGCACGGCAGACTTTGCAGAATCAGATTTGAGCCATTTCAGCATAGTTCACCGAGCGCTAACATGTGAAGTATCGGCAGAATCTTCGCACTGCCTTATCGCCAAATTTTTTTCAAAAAAAATGCCCGGCAAGCCGGGCATCTTGCTCTTGGGTCTCGGTAAATGCTCAGCTTACCTTACCCCGATACATGACATCGATACCGTCGTCATTCAGTTTCTTGAGGAACGCCTTGGCCTGCTTGCGGGTTTTGAAATCGCCGAGGCAGACAAAATGCCATTTGCCGTTCGTGGCGATGAAAGCCTTCTCTGGGTATGCCTCTGTAATTTCATCGCGGTGGCGTTCTGCATTTACCTTCTTCTTAAAAGCTCCAACCTGCACGGTAAAGCCTTTCGGTTTTTTTCCGTCGAGAAACACGAGCTTTTCTTTTTTCGAGCCAGCGGATTTGATTTTTCCGTCGTCGTCGTCAGCATCTGCCGCTTCATCGAGGTCGGCAATCGGTTCGATGATTTCCTCTTCTTCTTTCGCCACTTTGCGCTTCTTACCCGCTTTTACCGACGCCGCGCCATCGGCCTTTGCAAGAAAATTATCTTCTCCTGCCTGAACCAGCTCGAGCTGTACGCGGGCTGTGCCCTTCTCCGCAAAGCCCAGCTCACGGGCAGCGGCATAACTCACGTCCATTACACGACCTTCTACATAGGGTCCGCGGTCATTGACTTTCACCATTGCCTTCTTGCCGTTCTCGAGATTTTTTACGAGTACTAGCGAGTTCATGGGAAAATCCCGGTGCGCCGCGGTCATTTTATTCATATCGAAAAGCTCTCCGCTTGCAGTCGGGCGGCCCTGCAGCTCTTTACCATACCACGCGGCATACCCCTCGCTGACCGGGGTTGTGGCTTTTTCATCGGCTACGGCACCATCCTGCAAAACCGGGTCGTCAGAACGTGCCTGCTGCGCCGGATCCTGCGGATTCGTACGTGCCTGCGGCGCGCGACAGGCGAAAACAGCAAACATTATTAATAATAGAACAGAGACTCTCATGTTCTATTTTCGTACCGTAGTGGCGCAGCAATAAGTCTTTTTTCTTCCGGGGCGCCTGAAAAGGTTGCCCGTCATAGCAGGATGCTGAAAAAATCCCGTGCTCGCTGCAGACGCCGCGATTTCTTAGCGAAATCGCTCGCAAAACGGCCATAAATGGCCTGTCTGCAGCTGCGCTCGGTTTCAACATCCTGCTTCATGGCTGTTTTTCAACAGCCTGATAGTCCTTCTAACAGTATGCTCGCGGCCCGTTTCGCCGGCTCGTAGGCTGCAAGCCGCCTTGCGATGCGGTCAAGTTCGCCTTGTTGCGTGCGGCGGTAAGACTCGTCGTGCAGAATCTTTTCGAGCTCCGTCGCGATATTGCGCGCGGTCAGCCTGTGCTGCAGAAACTCCTGCACAACAAACCTGCCCGCAAGCACGTTGACCATGCCAATATACGGTATGCGCACGACACGCTTAAAGATAGCGTAAGACATCCAGGAAGAGCGATAGAGAATCAGGTGAGGAACCCCGAAAAGCGCGCACTCGAGCGTCACCGTGCCCGAACAGGCAATGGCGGCCCTCGCCAGGTCAAGAACATACGGAGCGCCATATTCCACAAGGTAAGTGTTCTCCGGCAATTTGTAGCGCGAGA
>CAYOZO010000041.1:0-24296 GCA_964408405.1 uncultured Turneriella sp. | reverse complement strand
TTCAGGGCACCACACGCCGCTGTGTGGACCACGCAGCGACTGGCAACGGCTATGCACGTGTGGAGAACAACAACTTTTTCGGCTGCACAACCATTTTCAAACAAGACGCTACCTTGTATGATTTTATTTGTAGCGATGGTAAGCCTGGCACAACATCTGGTTGTGCAACTGGAGTAAATGTCGCATCGACGAGCACTGCCGGTAACGTAAGCATAGATAATTCGGGCTCGCAGCTTTTTGAAAATATTCCCAAGGCCCTCGACACAACGAGAGATGGGCCTGACGTAAATACGAGCTACGATGGCACAACGACGAGCATTGAGGTCTCAGCCTGCAATACGCACAGTCAATATGTCGTCGGCGAATACATAGAATATGACTTTGATGGCGTGGCGCGAGAAATTACGGCCGTCAATTGTACCGCCTCTTCCAGTTTGATCACGTTTACACCTGCGTTGAGCGTGGCGTCCACTCAGCGACAAGCCATCCGACTCTGGGGGAGCAATAATACGAATTTCACCGTGAACGCTCAGCTCAAATCGCCCGCAAGTACTGCCACCTGTAATGTGCTTTATGGTGGTCTTAACCTCAGCAGCAATTTTACGGTGGATTTTCTCAATGCGACGCGCACTGCAACCCTGCCTACAAGCGGCGTATGTAGCGGCAACGTGACGAACGGCGGCGCTGCCGGATGGTCCATGGGGGCTTATGAAAGGGATTGATTTGGTCGTCGCGGGCAAGCTTACCGCCAGCGCGCTCGCCGCGCGGACTTTCAAACAGTCCCACGACCAATCAGGCGTGGCCCAGAGGCCCGCGGTTTCCGGAACCAGCTTTTGGCTCCCTTTTCAGGAGCCTGTTGGTCATAAAGTAGGACAAAAATGAAGCTATTGATTTTACCTGCGCTGCTGGCCATCTTGATAATCGCGGCAAAATTTGCGCTCGGTTTACCGCTGGCTGGCCTTTTGCGACAACTGCTCGTTGATACGGTCGTGCTGTTTTTTCTCTCTCTCGGTATCTATAAACTTGCCAACACCAGCTGGCTTTTTCCCAACCGCAGCAATGCACCACTCACTGTCTGGGATAGCCTGTTCGGGCTGGAAAAATGGGTACGTACGCCGGCGGGCAGCTGGCGCAATTTCAGCGGCGCGCAGATTTTTGGGCTTGTATCTTTGGGGCTGACCCTGGGGTATCTTGTGCTCAGAATCTACCCGGTAATGCTCGCCAAAGACGAGGCGCTCGCCGTAATCAATAAGAACTCCCCCAAAGAAATTGCCGCAGAGGCGCTGCACCAGTGCGCGATGCCGATAGGTATGTTGCAGACGGTTGAGAATACGCATTTCTACCTGCATCCCAAACATGCGGCGCGACTTCACCAAGTCTGCTCGTCTCTGCAGAAAGAAACACGGCGCATTGCAGAAACTCACAAGATAATGTTCGTAGAATGGAACGCTTTCTCGCCCGGGTTTCAGAAAGTCGAACAACAGGACAACGTCGCTGTGGTTGTATTTGCGGCAGATCAGGCCAAGGGCACATTTGACTGGGAGAAAGAGAACACTGATGGTCTTTCGGGTGAACAACTGCAGCAGTTGTTTACGAAAAAAGTGCCCCTGAAGCATGCCCGCTTCTCGGTGGAGCTTGAACGTTACGGGAATACCTGGCGTGTCAGCCGTTTCCCCGAGCGAATTGTAACGGACTCATAAGTCAAGAAAGAGAAAATTGGAGGAAAAACAAATATGAAGAAAATCAGCATACTGATGGCGGTCTTGCTTTTCGCCGCGGCCGGGCTCGAAGCACAGAAACCGAAGGTGACAAAAAACAAAAAGGGCGGCTATTCGATCAAGCACCCGGCAAAAATCGCGCCGATGATGAGCGAAGAGAACCTGTACCTGCAGGGCGAATCAGGCGGGACCATACAAATTTCGGTGTCGCCGATGTATTCGCCAATTACTGCCTGTGAGCAGCTGACCCAGATCGAGGCTCTGTATGAAGGTAAGCGAACGAATGCTTACCCCGAAGAAGCGCGTCGCCCGCCGGCACGGGTGCAGAAGGCTGTTGGTCTCAAAGATGGCTGCCGCGCTCGTTACGAAATCAATGACGAAAGCGGTTCACGCATAGAAGAAATGCAGGTATTTGTTGACCCGAAAAAGAAGAAGATCTACCAGCTTTCGGTCGGTTACGAAGCAGGTCTTAACCAACAATCGGTCGATGAATTAATGCAGATCATGAGTTCGTTTACGGTGAAGTAATTCCGCGCGCCGTCATAAAGAGTACCAGAACAAAACAAGGAGTAGATATGAAAAAAAGCAAAACCATCCTAATGGCTCTCGCGTTGCCGGCGTTGCTGGCGGTAGCCTGCGGAAAAAAATCTGAAGGCGGCGAAGCAGCAAAGCCAGCGGCAGCGGGTCCTGTGGGAGCGTGTAACTACACAAAAGACGGGTACTGCAATGAGTACTTCGGCAGTATGGTTACGAAAAACTGGATCGATGAAAATAACTGCAAGCCTCTCAAGGTGAGCGTCATCGACAAGTGCCCGACCGAAGGCGCGGCTGCGCGCTGCATCTTCGACGAGGGAACGCCACAGATGCGCCAGATGGTGATCTACAAGAAGGCCATGGTCAAGGCGTACTGCGAAATGGCAGGTGGCAAGGAGATCCCGCTGTAGTTCAGCACGATTCAGCCTGAAAAATGCCTCCCGCCGGGACTCTGTCGGGAGGCATTTTTATTCGACGTAAAAAGATGCATTACCCAGGACGCAAATCCAACAGCTGCTCGAGTGTGCCACTCATGCGGCTTTTTCTCGCCATGATTATTTTCTGCATAGCAACCGCGCTGCCCGTTTCAGCGCAGCAGCTCAAGAAGGTGGCGGTGCTCGAGCTGGTAAACCTCGATAAAAACGCAAACGTCGATTACCTGACGGGCTCGATGACCGAGGCAATGCAGGAAAAACTTTCCGGTAAGTTCAGTTACCAGAAGGCGGATAAGCGCGAACTTGCGCGCATTGCGGAAGAAAATTATCTCTATAAAGACGATTTTGCCACCAAGTCGGTAGCCCTCAACTTAGGTCTGCTCGCGAAACAGGATGTGGTGATCGCAGGCGGCTTCAGCGTGCGTAAAGCCGGCAAGGGCGAAGAGCTTCTGACCACGATTCGTATTTATGATATTCCGAACAAGAAAGTCGTAGCTGAAATAAGAGAGAAAAGCCCAATCGACAGTACGATTTTTGAATCGGTCGATAAGATTACCGACAAGATAGTCGATGCTGCCAGGGCAGTGCTCCCCACCAAAGAAGAATGGCAAAGAGGGGGAGGTAGGGGCGTTTCGGGACCTTGGTTCAATAACTGGTCTTTATCGTTCGCTGCGGGGGGAGGTATCTACGCTCTCGAATATGCCGACCGTATTCGTCCTGAGCTCCCCGCAATGCGGCTGGCACTGAATGGCAATATGCCGCTCATTGCGGAAAAGGCGACCATTCACCTTGCAGCGAGCTATGTAACTGAAAAACCGATTGCCGGCAAAAACCCGGCGCTTGAGGGGCTCGATGTCGTGACGACGACTGTCATGCCGGGGCTCTGGCTGGGATATCGGTGGGAGCCAGGTTCATGGCAGATCGGGCCGCGCATCGGCGGTGGTTACGCGCTGCAGTCGATCAAGGTAACCGGACTGCGCAATGAAAGTCTCACGAACATGATGCCGTTCGCTGGCGCGGCGTTGGACTTCGGTTTTCGTCTCAGTCGCAATCTCGATCTTGCGCTCAGCCTCGAAGCGGTGGCGCAGATGCAGGCTGGCAAGACGACTGCACTGGGAATGGCCTTTCTGGGTGTTAACCTGCGGCTGTAAACAGGGGGGTAATATGGATTTCAATTTTCACCTGAGGTTCCTGGTCCTTGCTGTTATTCTGCCTTTAGCTGCTTGTAACAGTTACAATTTGCTTGATAAGCTGGAAAATCCCGGAGGGCGGAGTGAAGAGCGAACGGGTACAAGTTGTGGCCAGAATTGCCGCATTTTTCTTACCGCGGCTATCTATAACGGCAATTTGGGCGGGTTTGCTGGCGCAGATGAGATTTGTCGCAACGATGCGGCAAATCCGAAGGGTTCGGGTAATGGCAGCTGGAAAGCCATGTTGTCGGGTTATGGGCGCCGGGCATGTTCCAACTCCAATTGTACCTCGGCGACAGAGAACATCGATTGGGTTATGCGCCCGAATACGCCTTATTACAGGCCGAGCGGCGAACTGATTGCTACCACGAACTCCGCAGGCATATTTGTCTTTAATACACCCAATGCTATTGCGACGACAGGCATAGGGGTCTGGACAGGCCTTGATGCCACCTGGAAGCCTGCCTCTGGCGGTTTGTATTGCGACGATTGGCAGAACGGCGATATGTCCAGTGATAGTTCCATTGGCTATGCGGACTCGAATAGCGTCACCATGATCGCTTATGCGAGTAATGTCGGATGTGATTGGGCATACTCCCTGTATTGTGTTGAACAATAGCGTAGAAAACATTTACACCGACGAATTTAAGCCCTTCCTGCAGAGGAAAAGGGTCTATTTGGTCATCGGTTTTTTCGCCCTTTTGGCCTGTGGAGTTTCTCTGGGCATGTTCTTAGCCGCGTTCTCGGGCATTGATGCCGACGGATCGACGACTCCGCTGCTCGTTCTGGCGTCGGTATCTGCATTGGTTTTTGCGGCCCTCGTCTGGCTTGCCCTTAAGTATTTTCAAGATGCCCGTACCGGTCGCACCCTGCGCATGGAAATCACAGTTCACCATATTGGCGGAAATTCGAAATACGGGCGGCCTCTGCAATACAGGCGCCCCGACAGGAATCCCCTGCAACATACAAGTATTCCGGCAGAATATAATTGGCCGCTCGAAGGTGTGGCACTCCCCCAACGAGCCCGTTTGTGGCAAACCTACTATGGTGGACGCCTGCTGCGTCTGGAATTTTTGGAAAGCAACGAAACGTATTGTGTTCTCAGGGATATGCCGTCTGTTCGCTAATGCTTGACGGCCGCTTAACGGTGTAATCACAAGCAACCATTGTGAGCAGGTCTCTCCTTGTTCTCGCCGCTGCTTCGTTTATGGTCGTACCCGTTTCTGCCGAAAAGCTTGCCGCTGGCGGTTTTTCAGGCCCGGGCAGTTATGAATACCTGTTCTTTCCTGCAGGCCGCCAGGCCGAAGCGCAGGAGCTATCCCGGCGTATCGCAGAACTCAACGAAGAAGAGAAGCGCCTAGCTGCTGATCTGCACAAGGCGGAGGCTGAGATCGCGGCGATCGAAAGTCGCGAGGAAAAGAAAAAAGCCACGCGTATTGACTGGTCGCAGATTGAGAATGTCACTGGTTACAGCGTTAAGCTATACGATGCTGATAAAAAGCTATTGAGCACGCACTCCACCGAAGAAAATTTTATTGTGCTGGAACTCCTGCCCGCAGATTACTACTTTCAGGTCGCCGCCGTCACAAAGTACAAAACGGGCGCTTATTCACGCATGACCCGTCTTAAGGTCTCGAAGGGTAAACCCAGCGATGAGCGCCTCAAGGCCGAAGAGAATGCCGAAGCATTGCGCGAGAAACTGCGCCTTACGCAAAAATTCCGGGCCGGCCACGCTGAAACCTTACGGCAACTCGCGCTCAGCCGCGAAACGGTGAATACGGTTCCCGCGGATATTACGGTTCCGGCAACGGCGGAAAGCTACCTGGTTGTGGCGCAGGGAGATACGCCGCGTTACTCTGGTATGATAGCTCTGTCCGCACGAGATGTAGCAGTCGGCAGCAGGGCATCAAGCGGCCAACCCGAAAGCAATTTTCTTTGGGGCGCGGGGCTCTTTGCCGGTATCCAGGATACTCGTCTGGACTACTTTCGTCTTACTCTGGGCGCCGAAGCATTTCTTCGCTACGACAAACCCTTTTTTCGCTTTTTCTACCCGCAGCTGAAATTAATGAGCGGCGTTTCGCCGGGACGCGAACAAGCCTTCGACGCCATGGTACATTCTCTGCTCTATGCCGGTACATACTACCCGATTGAAATCGGGCGCGGCTTTCGGCTGATCGGTTCGCTGAGTACCGGGCCTAATGTCTTTTTCGTCCTGTCCTCCGCTGCATCTGCCAGCGCATTGCAATGGGGAGTCATGCCTTCGGTAGAGTTACAGTACCAGCTATGGGAGCGCACCGCGTTTTATGCCGGCGCGGGTATAAATTTTACCTTTGATCCCAACGGCGTTCTGCGCTTTGTGCCGATGAGTATCGGCATCACCCGACACTTCTGAGAATTTATGCAAATGAGCTTGACCCTTGGCTGTGTAAAGGCTGTTCGATGCATCGTTATGAAATCCCGATCGCAAACCAACTGCAGAATGCGGCGCGACCAGAATAATTCCGAATACTCACTTTGCGGCATACAGGAAAACGATTCCGGTCGCGTACGCGGTGAAGCAGTATTGCTGCGATTGATGCGCTATATAATCCTTAACCTGCGAATTGTTTCTGCGATCGCGAGTTGCCTGATTATCAGCGCGGGTAATCTGTCTGCATGGCCGGGTGTTGCGCCGCGTCCGGCACCGGAAAAGGATCATCCGTTCGTGTCCGGCATCTTGCGCGTGCAGATGCGCTACCACGACTGGCAGCCGATGTTTGAAACAAATTACAGGGGTGAAACGGCGAGCCAGGGCAATATGCGTACCGACGGAGCGCAGAACGAAACAGCCGCGGGTTTAGCCAGCTTCACACAGCAGACCTGGCATGTCATGGCGGGAAGCTACTATAACGTTCTAAACTCCCTCATGGTTGGCGGATTTTACCGCTATGCCCAGGGCGAGCGCCATCGCAACGACTGGATAGGCAGCGGCTGGAATACGAGCGTATGGGATTGGTTCTGGCTCAACTCCAATGATCGTCCCGAACACTCGGTTATCGGCGACATCACCTGGCGGCAAAAACTCCGTTTCTTACCGGGGGAAAACTGGGTATTCGAGCTCAAGAACCGGGCGATCTACACCTGGTACACGGATGCGCGCTACGCCAACCGCGATAATTGGGGGGCGCATTCAGCTGCGGTCGCCGAAACGAAGTACGTGGTGCGACCTGGTCTGCAGTATTTCTGGCTCGACGGCGACAGGCCACTCATGACTTTTTTTGCGCAGTACGAGGCACATTTCGCGCTCAACTTCGGCACCCGACGTCTGGTCGAAAGCTGGGCTTATCTCGGATTTCTCTACCACCTGAGCGAAGAAGTGGCATTGGGGGCGAACCTCGCCTATGCACAGTGGTGGTGGAGTGAATCGGATTCTGTACGGAATATCCGCGCTGCAGAGATGTGCGTCACAGGTTCTTCTGCGGCATTTCCCTGTAATACCACGCAGTACGTGACGACACAGCGGGCTTTTATTGTTGGGGTAATTGCGCTCGTTCGTTTTGATTTTACCCCCATCGAATAGCGCAGACGCTACGCGCATGATCAGGCTAAACGGTGTTTCCAAATTTTTTTCCATCCGCCGGGGATTCCTGTCGCGCGAGAGGCAGACAGTACGTGCGCTCCAAAATGTCTCGCTTGACATTCGCGAAAAGGAAATCTTAGGTCTGGTTGGCGAGTCGGGTAGTGGCAAGAGTACGCTCGCAAGGCTTATCATGGGTCTCTATCGGCCCGATACAGGGTACTTTACCTTTGACGGTTATGACAGCCGCACCATGACGAGTGACGACTGGCAAAACCTGCGGCGCGATATCGGCATTGTGTTCCAGGACCCCGCCTCGTCCATGAACCCATGGATGACGGTCGAGCAGATTGTCGCCGAGCCGATGGTGATCAGGAAGAAACAGCTGGGCCTCACGCGTAGCAATCGGCGTGACCGGGTGGCAGAAATTCTCGCCGCTACGGGAATGCCGGCTGAAACCATGAGCCGCAAGATACACGAATTCAGCGGCGGCCAGCGGCAGCGCATTGCGATCGCGCGCGCGCTCGTGCTTAAGCCCCGCTACCTCATACTCGATGAACCGATCAGCGCGCTCGATGTTTCGATACAGGCGCAAATCCTTAACCTGCTGAAAGACCTGCATGCACAGTACGGTTTCGCCGCGCTATTTATTACGCATGATCTTGCCAAAGTACGCTGGTTTTCCGACCGGGTTGCGGTCATGTACCTCGGTCGCATAGTCGAATCGGCACCTGCTGAAACTGTCTTCGAGAAAAGCCGCCATCCGTACACGCGTGCGCTTGCCTTAAGCCGGCTGGATACGGATTTCACAAAGCGCGATTTTTTTACCCTGCCCGGCGAAATACCTTCCCCCGTCAAAGTTCCGCCAGGCTGTCCGTTTGCTCCCCGCTGCGACCGGGTCACAGCTCAATGCACTACGGCTTTTCCTCCGCAGTCGCGTGAAGAGCAAAGTGAGGGGGAGTTCAATTGTTACAATCCCGTTACACCATGAAAGTCAAAAACTACGCCAACCATGCTTTGCTGGCAGCGAAGATTTCTGTCCTGCGCGATAAACGAACTCCTCCGCCTGTTTTTGCGCGCACGCTGCACGAGATGAGTCTGATACTCTGCGCGCTTGTCTCTACGGAAATGGAAACCGCGCAGCGAACCGTTGCGACGCCGCTTGCCAAAACGCGCGGGCAGACGCTGAAAAGCCCGGTGGTTCTGATACCGATTCTGCGCGCAGGTCTTGGTATGCTGGAGGCATTTCGCACCCTGTTGCCCGATGCGGCTACGGGCCACGTCGGAGTAGAGCGCGATCATGAAACTCTGAAGCCCAGATTCTATTACTATAAAACTCCCGCGCTGAAGAATGCCGATGTTTGGGTGCTTGATCCGATGCTGGCGACGGGCGGTTCGCTGGACTTTGCGCTGACTAAGCTCAAACAGGGAAAACCGCGCACATTGCGCGCGATCAGCGTTATCGCCGCTCCCGAGGGTATTCAACTGATTAGCAAGGCTCACCCGGACGTGAAGCTTTATACTGCGGTTGTCGATGAAAAGCTCAATAACAAGGGATATATTCTGCCAGGTCTGGGCGATGCCGGCGACCGGTATTTCAATACCTGAGTTGAAGGCATGTATAAAGCGGTCACAAGACAGGTTGTTCTTAATGACCTTTTGCGCGACCACGTCGTCGTACACTACGACCGGCTCATCAGCCTGCGTTTCCTGTGCGCGCACCGCGCTCTTCACCTGCGCGGTATCATACGCGAGGGCCATGAACGCGTCATCGGTCTCAAAACCGGACAGATCTATTTCGATTTTCAGCTAAAGAAAGAAGAGGTGACTGCGCATACGGTCAAGATGCGCCTCACAAAATCGCGCTTCTTCAGCTCCCGCAAACCAGACATGATTCGCCTGAGCTCCCGATTTTCGAGCAAACTGGAAGATATTATTCTCTACCACCTCACGCGCGGTGATTCCCCATTTTTTATGGTGAACAAGAAAAAGCGCTTCTTCGGATTCGATCTCAATTTCATCCTCATGCAGATACCGCCCGAGGTTGACATACTGGGCAAAATTAAAATCCACAACGTTGCCTTCGAACCCCGCCGCATTGTCTGGTATCTCGATTCTAATCTGGTGCTGCAGTCTTTGGTACACATATTCAAGCCGGATTACATCGAAATCGAACAACTCGAGCTCGGCGCTGACGAACAGAAATTGCTGACTGATATTAACCTTGACTGAGTTAAGGTGCGTAGCTACCTTAACTCAGTCGCATCAAAATTCCTGCGGCATGTCGGCGCCGGGGATTTTCTTGTCCGATGTGTCGGCCATGATGAACATCTCTGCCAGGTTGAAGACCGAGGTGCCCGGCTGGTCGCGAAAGTGGCTTTGTACCTTGAGCGCGACAAAATAGAGTTCGTACCGGTTCTGCTTTAGTGGGTTGCGCAGCTGTAAGTATGGCGGTATCACGACCTCAAAGCGTTTCCAGCCCTGGTAGTCGAGCGAACAGATAAAAATTTCCTGCTGTATCTTATTAGGCCCCCGAAAGATTGCATAAACATGGTGTGCATGTCCTGCCCCGCGCACGTAAACCGCGAACATCCTGTTTCGATCAGGAAGGAATATCTCGCGCGCAGGCTTCAGGTAGAGCACATCCCTGCCGGGTGAGCGGACGTGCCAGCGGTATTCAGCAGAGGCGCGTGCATCTGCGGCAGCTGCCTCCTCTGTGGTTGCCGAGCGTTCCACCAGACGCCTGTCTTTTTCGAACGCCTCTTGGAGATTACTTTTTTTGTCTGTCGTCGGATGTACGGGCGTCATGCGCGCGCTTACCTGGTGCAGGTAGTTGCGGTCCGGACCTATGGTCTTTAGGTGAAAGTCTGTAAGAAGCCGGAATGCTGTGGTCTCATCTGGCTGCTGTCCCATCCAGAGCTGGTCTGCGGGCGAGGCAAAGAGCAGCAGGCAGCAGGTCGTGTGCAGGCAAACCGCTCGACGCCATGGCTTTGTCACCATCTACGGGTAATGACAGCACAGATGAATCCCCTCGAAAAGCTTTATTCCTTCGGCAACCGGCTGCACCGCCGTATGACACGGAGCATCCGCATTCCAGGGGCAAAAATTCTTTCTATTGGCAACATAACGACTGGCGGTACCGGCAAGACTCCGGCTACGATTTATTTCAGTCGGCTCTTGCGGTCGGAGTTTCCTAACCAAGCGGTACTGAGCCGCGGATACGGCGGCAAACTTTCGAAAGAAACGAACCTGCTTTCTGATGGCGTGCGCCTGCTGATGAGCAGCGATGATTCGGGCGACGAGCCATACCTGATGGCGGTGAACCTGCCCGGTGTACGCGTCGCGGTGGGGAGAAACCGGCTGCGCAACGCGCAACGGCTGGTTGAAGAACATGGCGTTGACCTCTTTCTGCTCGATGACGGTTTTCAGCACTACCGCATTGCGCGCGACGCCGATGTCGTGCTCGTCGATGCGACAAATCCGTTTGGCAGCGGGAAGCTGCTGCCGCAGGGGATTTTGCGCGAGCCGGTCGAAAACTTGTCGCGCGCGCATGCTATCGTACTCACCAAGACCGATCTCGTCGAAGCGGGAGTTCTCGAAGAGTTGCGTGAGAAAGTGCAGCGTTTGTCGGGTCTTTCGCACATTTTTATCAGCCGTCACGCGGTGCGGGGGCTTGTGCAGATACCGCACGAGTACGCGCCCAACTTTACGCCGAAGGCGATTTCGACACAGCTTTTACGGCATGAGACTGTCTATGCCCTTTCGGCGATCGCCAACAGCCGCGCTTTTGAGAATATGCTGCGCCGGGAAGGCGCAGAGCGCGTAGAGCAGATCAGTTTTCGCGACCACCACGACTTTTCGGAGCGCGATATTCGCATGATACTCGAGCGAGTGAGACCCTATGACCTCGTTGTCACGACCGAGAAAGATTACGTGAGACTACGCAAGCACCTGGAGCAATTAAAGATCTTACGCCAGTTCTATTATCTCAAGATTGAATTTGAAGTCCTCGAGAACGAAATACTGCTCAAAGAGGGCCTGAAGGCCCGTCTGCTGCACTCAGTGGTGTAGCAGAGCGGTGCCCGGAGCGATTTTTTCGAGCGAATAGCTGAAGGTGTGCTTTTTCACGAGCGTTTTCTCGCCGCGCACCGTGTCGTGGTAAATGATCTCGGCCAGCGTTTTGTCCGGGTTGTAGCGATAGTCGGCATAGCGGGTACCAGTGAGACCTGACTTGATGCGCTGCGTGAGCAAGCCATTCTCAAAATACGAATCTACCTTAGCTGTGAGTTCGCCCTTGGCGTTATAGATATTCTGCAGCCAGCCCGTAGTGGTTTTGACCAGCTTGAAGGATTCAGTCGGCTTGCCGGCGAGCAGGCGTTTGCCACCCGTTAAAACTCCCTCTTTATCGTACTGGTAATGCCACTCGATACGCGCATTGCCGCGTATGTCGTGGATCAGCGTCTTGTCGAGTCTGCCGGCGCGGTAGAGATAGCGGATTTCCTCCGTCATGTTGCCTGCAGCGTCAAAGAGCTGCTCCCGCGCCAGTATGCCCTTATCGTACTCAAAGAGCGTGTAGCCCGCCGGTATCTCTTTTGGGCCGGTAGCCCGTTCGTCGACGCTCATGTAGTCGATACGGGAAATCAGGTTATCAGTGTAATGGTAGCGTGCGCGTTCGATGCTTTTACCGGCTACCACAGTTTCGGTGACGGGTCTTTTCGCGGGACCACCTGGTCGCTTCCAGGCATCGAGCGGGTCAAAGACCTCGGGGCCTGCGAATAAGGCGGCGCTTTGCAGCAGAATCAGCGTCAGTGTGAGAGCTCCCCTCATGTGACATATTTCGGCCAGGTCTGGAAAAAAAATGAGGACTTTCTTAAAGTATAAAGTTGCCCCCACCGACACTCGTAATGGAGAGGGAGTCTATGCAAGGCATACCAGAAATCAGCACACGCGATGCCGCTCAGCCCACTGTGATTTCGTCAGAAGACCTCAAAGCTCTTCTGTACCTGACCATACGCGGGCAAAACGGTCTCACGGGGTCTAAGGAAGAGCCACAGCGCATCGACAGCGAAAAAGGCGTTGATATCAAGGCCTGACGCTGCCTATGGCGCATTCTGCCAAACAGGCTGCGCCTGAAGGTCGCGCACGGCATTCGCCCGCCCGTTAACGTGAACCCATATGGAAAGCATGACAGGTTACGGCGAAAGCCATTTCAATGTCGAAGGAGTGCAGCTAGTCTGTTCGGCGCGCAGCGTGAACAGCAGATTCCTCGACGTAGAATTGCAATTTCCTCCTGAACTTTCCTGGTTTAAATCGCATACCGAGGAAATTATCCGCAGTCGCTTTTCGCGCGGCCGAATAGAGGTTGCCATTACTTCATCGGCGCCTCTGCCGGCCGACATTGTCTTCAATACCGACATTATCGCGCAGTACGAACGATTTATCGCGCAACAGACCGGCAAAAAGAAGGTGAGTCTCGATCCGCGCGATTTTTTACAGCTGCCTGGCTTCGTGGAAAAGCGCGTTAAGAACTGGCGTTCTTACCAGAACAAGTTCGATTTTCACCTGCTGCGCGCACTGATCAAAATGCAGCGCGCGCGGCAGGCAGAGGGCAGGCGTACCACCCGGGTTTGTCTTACTCACCTGCGCTATCTTGCTCGTGTGCAACGGCGGGTCAATGTTCTGCATGCGCAGGCTCACAAAAAGAAGCAGATCGGTCTGCGACACCGCATCTATGCAGACCTCATCAGTTTTCCTGCAGATCCGTCGCGCGGGGAGAAGGAAAAAGTCCGCGGCGAACGCAGGCTCGCTATGCAGGCGGCCCAGCTCATCTGGCACGAGCGCAGGGACGAGCTCTTGCGGCTTGTGCACAGCGACGCCAGCGAAGAGATCAGCCGTATCGGTATGCACATCTCGCGCATGCTCGATATTTTCCGGCGCAAAGAGAGCGCAGGCCGCGAACTCGAATTTTTTCTGCAGGAACTTCTGCGCGAGACGAACACGATTGCGTCGAAAGCGCAGGACAGCGAGATCAACAGCCTGACCGTTGTAATGAAAACAGAAATTGAGAAGCTGCGCGAACAGGTGCGCAATCTGGAGTAATCATGAAGCTTTTGCACGTCGGGTTTTCTAACAGTGTTTCCATTGACAAGATCGTGGCGATCATCTCGCCCGAGACTGCGGTCGCCAAGCGCCTTCGCGATATGGGGCGGGAAAATAACAACCTTATCGATTGCACCATGGGACGCAAGCTGCGCTCTATGGTTTTGACCGACAGCGATTTCATATTTCTCTCGGCCATGCGCCCCGAAGCGCTCATGCAACGCATGGAAAAACCTTCGATTCCTGAAGAAGCTGACCCGGCAGACTGAGAGCCTGTTAAGTTAACTGTTCGGGCCGATCTTTACGGTAGAGCGAGTACATGCGCCACGCTATCAGAGCGAGCAGCAACCAGAAGACTGCCCGAAACATCCACACCGAGTACGGCGGATCGAACAGGGTCAGTCGGAAATCGGGATTAGCAGCCTGAGGACGTAGTACGAATTCTGCGGGATTTTCCTCTTCGTTAAAATTCTCTGCAATGTCATATTTCGGTTTCTGCGCATAGTCTGCCCCGTAGAAGAGTTTCAGCGGTTTATCCGATTCAGCGAGTTTTTCAGGCAGTCTGAACAGCAGGTATTCCTTGTCCGAGACGGCGATAAACCGGCTGAGCCTGATCGGTTCATCGTCGTCGTTTTTGATCTGAACCTGAAGCTCACCCGACAGAACTGGAAAATCTATGGTGTGGAATTCCGGTTTACCTGCTTTGCGCGTGAGCGTGACGCTCTTGGCGAGTGTACTGGTTTGGAATTTTCCCGCTCGCTGATAGATGCTCACCTCGCGCGAGAAATCCTGTTCCTCGAAGGAGAGGCGCAGACGGCTGATACGAATGCGGTCGCGGTTTTCGAAGATGTAGATCGCCGTATTCTCACCATCCACCGAATAGACGAGCTCGCTTACGGGTATTTCTTTCTCCACTTTTTCGTCGCCGCCTTTCTTGCGCATCTGGCGGCTGTACGGAACGATCTTTCCGTCGTGCACCAGCCTCAGGTCATATTCGCCCGCGCCCTTGTAGAGTTCGGCGTCGATTAGTGTGCTGCCATATCGTTTGTCTGCAATGCCTTCAGCCGGCATGGCCAGTTCTTTCACATAGCGGTAGCGGTTTGGGCGGAATTTTTCTGCGGCCTCGATATCGCTCGCCGGCAGGACGATGCCGGCCAGCAGCAACACGACACCCAGCTCGCGGAACTTGTCGCGGAATTTTTCGTAATAGAAGCTGATGATCACCAGACCACCCCCCATGAGGATGCCCGCAAGAATGCGAACAGATTTGTCCCATTGCCAAATATCGATAAGATAGAATTTCAGAATTGCCAGACCCATGAAGGCGAGTCCGGCCTGGCGAAACCAGACCTTGTGCCGGCGAAAGCCGACCACCAGCAAGACAAGGGCGTACGACGCGAAGATGAGCGTCAGCATGAGTAATCTTGCATCCTTGCCGGTGATGACTCTTTGTAGCTCGGTCACGATTCCGACAAATGACGCCAAGAGCGCGATTGAGGTGAATATAGGGCCGAAATTGAGTTTTTGTGGCCAGAGGGAGCGCATGCGCAGCCAGATGGCGGCTACCGTATAGAAAATTAATCCGCCCGCCTGAAAGTTGAAGAGAAACCAGCGCTCATTGCCGTAACTGACAGAGGCGAGCAGCGCGATGAAGTTAATACCGTTTGCAGCAGCCGTACCGGAAAATAGCAGGCGGTCGTTGCTGCGCGCGGCAACGTACATGGCGAGCGTGAGCAGTGCTGCCTACACAAGCCGCTCTGCCGCGCCCTCGAGCATGATCGAGATGCCGACGGTCATCAACAGTAACGTAACGAGCGCAGCCGAAGATACATGCCTTTGGTCGGGTGTGAGAAGCTGCAGCACAAAAATATTCACCGCGCCAATGCAGAGCATCGCCAGTGCAGTTTCTTCGTTGCCGAACATTTTGTTCGTGGAAAGCACAGATACAACCATGATCGCGGCGAGCAGGTTGACCACGACTATCGCTGCAGGTTTAAGCAAATGCCGTTGGCGCTCAGGCCAGAGGCCAGTATGGGCAGAGTGCAGCAGAATTGCGAGGGTAAGAGCGCAGAAGATCAGCGCGCTGATCGCGTATTGGTTGTATGTACCGACCCAGCCAAGGACGCTCAGCGTGTTGCCGAGCGCAATGACCCACAGCGTATGTACGCTTGCTGCAGGCTGCCGCTGCGGT
This sequence comes from uncultured Turneriella sp., assembly GCA_964408405.1. GTDB lineage: Bacteria > Spirochaetota > Leptospiria > Turneriellales > Turneriellaceae > Turneriella. Next base: position 8,574 of record CAYOZO010000041.1, on the reverse strand, counting down.
GAGCGTAACTGAAGAAAAAAGTAGAGCAGGTTTATGGCGAACAAATACAGAAAGTACGTGTTCGGTTCATTGATACCGCGCGAATGGATCACCGGTAGCGCAAAAAATCCCCCGAAAAGGATCATGGAAAGCGCCGCCGAGCGAATGTGCCGGGCAAAGAGCAGCGCGAGACACATCACCGCAAGCATCATGGCCATGGATTCGCCGCGCCCAAGAAAACGGTACACAAAATGCGCGGAGTACACCGCAATTGTATTGGCGGCGAGCGCCGTAATGGCGAGTATTTCGGGCACATACCGGTAACGTTTCGCGTAAAGGCGGTAACTTGCGTAGCCGAGGGCGGCAGACGCGCCTTGCAGCATGAGCAGTCGTATCCACTCGCTCAGCCACCCCTGGTCGAGCGCATAAACCATGAAGAGAGCGGTCGAAACGATCAGCGTCACGATGCCGATTTTGCCGATGATATTGCCGCCGATCAGCCACTCCCAGGAGAATGCGCTTTCTGCAGCGGGTGTCGCGCTGGCAACCGGTGCAGCTGGCGCGCTGGCGGACTTCGCTGCTGCCGCAGGTATTGTCGTCGCGGCCAGCGGGCGTTCGGTCCTGGGTGTACTCACTATCTTGCCCTGACTGCGTCGTGCGCGTTCGAACTCCGAGCGCAGGGCGAAAATTTCACTTTCGAGCGCCGCGATTTTTTTCTCCAGCTGCTGCGCCTCAGATTCTTCCATAAGAATCACTGGTCAGTCTGCCCCTGCCGGGTCAATCGTATCACTGCGCCGGCATTCGTGCCGGTGTCAGCCCCGGGACATCCGTGTCTGTTGGCTGACACAAAGACGCCCTCCTTGGCGGTGTCAGCCCCGGGACATCCTTGTCCCCTGCCACTTAATCCACGCGCAGAAGGCTAAACCGAGGCCGTCGGCGGCGTCGTCGATTTTCATCTGTGCAGGCAGGTTGAGCAGTTTTGCCGTCATGAGCTGTACCGTTCTCTTCTGCGCCGTACCCGAGCCGGTAATGGCCTTTTTCATCGCGCTGGGAGAAATTTCTGCATAAGGTACGCCCGCCTGGTAGAGATTCATCACTACAATGCCTCGCGCCTCGGAAAGTCGAATGCCGGTTGTCAGGTCGCGTCGCAGAAAAACCTGCTCGAGTGCCGCATGCGTAAAAGTATGTCTGGCAAAAAGGCTCTGCAAAAATGCCTGCATATCCGCGAGGCGCTTACCTTCGGCATCTTTAGCATGCGTTTCAAAGACTCCCGCGTCAACGAATTCAGCCCGGTTGCCAGTAGCGGCAATGATACCGTAACCCAGACGTGCATACCCCGGATCGATACCCAGGAATTTCATACCCAACGGCTCTGGGCAAAATTCCGCCCCGACGGCAAAATCTCCACCCTATATTCTTCTTCGTTTACGAAGCCTTCACTTTTTAAGTCTTCAATCGCCGGGCGCAGCTTGTGGATTTCTATGCCCAGCTGCAACTCGAGCTCTGTAACGGGTATGCGCTTATCCTGGCGGTCGAAAAGATATTGCAGAATCTGCAGGGAGAGTTCACTCCGCACTTCTGTCTGCTACCTCAGGCTCGCCGAATACTGCCGCCGCTTGCCTCAAACACAATCGGCTCGCCCGTCTTCAGTTCGAGTTCGAGCACCTGGTCCTGGTTCAGCTTTTCGAGGTACATAATGATAGCGCGCAGGCTATTGCCGTGCGCAGCTACGAGGATGTTCTTGCCCTCAAAGAGCTTGGGCTCAATATTTTGCTTGAACCAGGGAATTGTGCGCTCAGCGGTATCTTTAAGCGCCTCACCAGATGGTGGCGGTACGTCATAGCTCCGCCGCCAGATCTTGACCTGTGCTTCGCCAAATTTTCTTGCTGTTTCTTCTTTGTTTAAGCCCTGGAGTTCGCCATACATACGTTCGTTAAGTTCCCAGGCAGAATAGACAGGAATTGTGTTGGCTTCCGTTGCGGGCGAATAGATTTTGAACCAGTCCTGGGGCTTCGGTTCATTGGATTTCTGGATCACAGGTACTTTGCCTTCTTTATTCTCGGACATAACAATCATCGCGGTGGTGATTGCGCGTATCAGAGTCGATGTATAGATGATATCGAACTTTTCGTGTGCCAGGCGCTTGCCTGCGGCGATGGCCTCCTGCACTCCTTGCGCGGAAAGAGGAACATCGACCCAACCAGTGAACAGATTGTGCAGATTCCACAGAGATTGGCCATGACGAATTAAAACCAGCTTTGCCATGCGCTCAAGTCGCAATGAGAGTGCTCACGTAAAGCAGTTGCGAAACTGATCAAAGAAAGCGCAGCACTGCCTCGGCTACTGCATCGGGAGCTATACCGGTCAGGCACGCAAGCGGCTTGTCTTTACGCGGGCAGGTTTTGGCGAAACAGGGCGAGCAGTCAAGACGCAGGTCAAAAAAAGTCTTGCGCCGAGTCAGCGGCGAGGTTTCTTCACGTCTGCCCATACCGTTAAATGTCACGAGTGCGCTTTCGGTCAGCGAGGTGATATGCGCGAGCCCCGAATCGTTGGCAACCACTACCGGAGAGTTTGCAATGATAGTATGCGCTTCGCGCAGCGACGTCTGCGCACAGAGCGAGCGGAGCTGAATTTTCTTATCGCTGAAATACGAGGTGATGGCGTCGCACTCCGCCTGGTCGATTTTGGCGCCGAGCAGCAGAAACTCCACCGCAGGCTTGCTTTCGGCAATGGTTTCGATCATGCGCATTATGTGACCCACGGGGTATTTCTTCGACGCGGCGGTGCTGCCGGGGCAGATGACTACGCGCCGAGTCTTTGCCCTTAGGCCAAACTTTCTGCCGACGGTTTCAAAGGGCTGCGCACTGAGCTTCACGCTGCGGTGCTTCTCCCAGAGGTCTTCAGCAATCATACCTGCCGGCAGCAGGGGGTTCAGCAGGCGCAGGTAGGCCAGAGCGCGGTGTTCATGCCGGTTATACGGCTGCCGGCGGAACTTATTTGCCTCGCGCGTTAGCAGTAAATCGCGCATGTCCGAAGAGAAACCGTAGCGTTTCTTTACGCCGACCCGGCGCAGCAGAAGGGCGGAGCGAAAACTCGGCGAGAGAGTAAAGCCTAGAGCAAAATCTGTCGCACGCAACCGCTTAAGGTCATCAGGCGTCAGTTCTTTGCCGTTGAAGGCGATGATGCTGCCGAACTTGTCCGGGGCGAGGTCCGCGATCCAGGAGCGGCCGACGAGCACAATCTGAGCATTGGGCAGCACCTCGCGCAGCGCCGCGTAGAAGGGAAAAGCCATTGCATGGTCGCCAACCCAGTTGGGCGCATGGACAAGTACGTTTTCGACTTTCATCTTGGTTTCACTCGCCTGAAGTAATTGCCGCCAGCGAGTTTCTGGTAGCGGCCAAGATTGATCGCCTCACCCCTGGGAAAACCTTTAGCGCTCTTCTGTTCAAGACCGTAAAGCAGGGAATAAGCGGATACCGCAACGGCCTCGGCGTAGATATGGCGGTACTTTGCCATGCGCAGGTGGTCGCGTTTTGAAGTTGTGTGCGCGAGCTCCACAAAGGCCGCGATCGCGTTGACATACGTTGGTACCGCCCAGGTCGATATATATGGATGCAGAATCTTTGGTGCACTTGCCACTGTGTCAAAGCCATTGACGACGAATGCCTTGCGCGTATAGCGCAGCACTTCCATGCCGGCGTAATGGTTGTCGCCGCCGAAGCCCTCGGGGCCGCCTTCACGGCGCCAGTTTTCTGCTTCTGATTTTTCACGCTCCCAAAACGGCCCGAGTGGTTCAAAGTCAGCGAGCCTCGTTGCGTATCTTTCTCCCGATTGGCCGTAGAGAGATTCGACAATCGAATCAGAATCGGCGTACGCCCAATGCACCAGGTTATGCCGGTAACCACGGAAGCGCGTGAAGTCGGTACTCACGCCGTCTGGTTTCGACCAATACCCAATGTAATAGATGAAGGCATCGGCCATAAAACTCGGAAAGACCCTGTAGCGGTCGTCCGAAATGAACCAACGGTTCCACGCTGATTTTGCAAACTGCGAGTAAATCTTCTGTCTTTCGGCCTTGCCCGAGCGTACGTAGCGATGCGCGAGTGCATACGTTCGGTATCCCGGAGTAATGACCGTCGCCATGCCGCCAGAAGGCGGCGCTTCGGTATGCGTCAGGTGCAGAGTGATCACGAGTTCCGGTTCGAGAGCGTTGATTCGCGAAATCGTGCCCGGCCGTATTTCACCGGTCCTCTGGTCGGGGTAGTCGTACAGGCGAAAAGGCGCGTTGAGGTCGTCACGGTTTTCGAAATAGTTCTCTGTGTAGCCTGCGGGGCGTGAAAGGAAGGTTTCTATTGTCTCAAGGTTTGTGGGAGCTTTCCCATATTTTGACAGGATCTTCGCGAATTTCTGCCTGCCCTCTTCGTTCTGCGTCAGGTCGAGCAAGGCCTTCGCCTTCGCCGCAATATCGTACATCACCTCGAACTCCCACACGCCGCGATGCCGCGCGCCTTCGCGGAACTTGTCGAGGTACATATCGAGCCGCCGGTCGTATTTATCGCCGTATGCCGTATGCGGCACAATATCGCGGCCACCGTGGCCGGGGTCGAGCACAACCCGGTAGGCATTAAGTGGCTGGCTCATGAACAAGGCGGCAAGAGTAAGCAGGGTGAGCGGATTAATTTTTTTGAGCATAATGCAGCAGGAGAGCGTGGCTAGCAGGATGTTGAAAAAATCATGTGCTCGCTGCAGACGCCGCGATTCGCGATGCGAACCGCTTGCGAAACGGCCATAAATGGCCTGTCTGCAGCTGCGCTCGGTTTCAACATCCTGCTTCATGGCTGTTTTTCAACAGCCTGCTAGCTTAGCTCTGCCAGGTATTGCCCGGCCTTTTAGACAGTGCGGCAAACAAGTTTGATCCGATTCGGCTTTACGGCAAAGACCGACAACCTGCGGTAGCGCCTGTGAGTGTGCGCATGCGCCGGGTTCTACGCATTGTTGCGGCCACGTCGTTGGTTTCGGCCGTCGGGCTCTGGTGGTATGGTCGCAGATCTGAGGCTGACATACAGGCTCGCTTGCGTGGCGAAGAAGTCTATGCCTCGCACGATTGTACCGACTGCCACTTAGCCGCTCATGTCCTGCGACAAAAAAAAGAACGCAATGAACCAGGACTCATCAGGGTGAGGCGAAACCTGGCAGAGGTGAAGCAATATCTGGAAACCGATGCCAGGCACCGGTCATATGCCATGATGGCGCAAAATGACCGTGACGATCTGCTGGCCTACCTGCGCAGTCTGCTGCCATAGTCACCTGCGTTGCACCCGCAGCATAAACAATCGGGGTAGCGTTCGTTCAACATCGATCGTAAGCTGCGGCGTCTCCTGAAAAAAAGTCACGACTGAACTTCGTAGCATGCGATTGCTGTCGGTGTCGCCGTCGATGATGCTGATGAAGCCGCCGGGTTTGATGACGCGTGCTGCTTCGGCAAGCGCTGCCTTGTGGTCCGGCATCTGTGACAGCGCCATGCGCAGCACGACCGCATCAAAGACCACAGATGTGAAGGGCAGCGCCTGTGCGTCGGCGCAAAAGACTGCGGCGGGTGCCGCAGAACGACTACGGGCTTTACGAGTGTGACCAAAGTCCACGTCTACGGCAAAAACCTGCTCAAAAGACAGAAAAAGCGCATCAAAAAAATCTCCTTCGCCGCAACCAATGTCAAGAACTTTGCCGCGTCGTCCGCACGCCAGGTGCGCGAAAATATCGCTGTAGGGCAAATCGGGCTGCTCCATGCGCCAGCGGGCAAACGTGTCCGCGCGGCGCGCTGCGAGAGTATTGCGTAGTCGCGCATAATCGGCGGGCAGTTCGCTGATTTCTGCCGCTGCTTCTTCGAGGGTCTTGAGTACCGCCGCAATGCGCGTGTCGGCGAGCGCCGAATGATTGAGAGCGTAATAGGTATGCTGGCCCGTTTTTTCGGCAGTCAGCAGATTAAGCTCGCGCAATGCTTTTACGTGATGACTGGTATTCGACTGCGAAAGGGCCAGTATGTCAGACAGCTCTGATACTGTCAGAGAACTTTGTCGCAGCAGCAGGTATAGGCGGATGCGTACCGGTTCGCTGAGTGCCTTGAGCAGCTGCAGGGCACCGGGCATATTAATAGCGGAATGTGATCTGCAGACCGACGAAACGGTTGTGGGCGAGAACCTGGACGGACAGCGGCACCAGCATCACCGCACGGAAAGTACCCATCGAAATCAGCATCGAGGTGAGTCCGACATCAAAGGGATCAAAACCATTGGTGAAATAGATTTTTGAACTGACCCAGAACAGCGCCAGGTCGCCGAAGAAAAGGCCGAGCATCGGCAGGAAGGTCGATTTGTTTCTGATCATCGAGTTCGAGTTCACGTACCAGTAACCGAGCGCGGGAGAGATCAGGGTTGCGCCGGCGGTCAAAAGCAGCGATTTTTCGCCGTACGTATGGGCAAAGGGGCCCTGGCCGCTTTCGTGCGCGACGAGATCGATGAAGGCGAAGCTCTGTCGGTTGCGCGAATCGGCGCGAATGATTGTCTTGTCAGGAATTGTCGAAACAAACACATCCAGACCAACAATAGAGAAAAAACCGGTTTTGCAGCGCCAGTGTGCGCCCAGGGTGATCTCTTGTTCTATGCAATCGGTATTGATTCGCGCGAGCGCGCGCTTGGCTGTAGCGACAGCCTCTTCGGGCGTTTTGCCAGGCATATCCAGAGAAGCTCCCACAGACCATACAGGGCTCGATACCCACAGAGCAAGGCAAATCGCAGCCCCGCGGGTCGCCCCAAGTGTGCGCGGGAAGAAGGCTAGCATGACACAACGACTCAAAGACGAAACAGCCCGTCACGCGGCTTCTTTGCTGGTCGAAGCTCAGGTGGGCTCTGCGTTGACGGAGTGTTTCCGCCGCCGTTTCTGCCTACTGTGAGTCCTGAGTTGCTCGAAATCCTGGTTTGCCCGCGTACCAAGAAGAAGCTGCAAATTGCCGATACTGCGGTGCTTGAGCGCGTCAACGCGCTGATCAGGTCCGGCAGATGCAAAGAGGTCTCCGGCGCGCAGGTGAGCGAACCCGCGATCGAAGGGCTGTACGAGCCTGACGAGCAGACTTTCTATTTTATCCGCGAAGATATTCCGGTATTGGTTTACGAAAACGCTGTCAGGCTCGCAGGATGTTGAAAAAAACCGTGCTCGCTGCAGACGCCGCGATTCGCGATGCGAACCGCTTGCAAAACGCTGCGCGACTTGGCACGCCAAGTCGCTCTGCTGTCTGCAGCTGCGCTCGGTTTCAACATCCAGCTTTGCGGCTGTTTTTCACCAGCCGGCCAGGGTAGGTTGTTCTGTTACAGCCAGCAATGAGCGCGAACTCAACCAACCAGCCCGATTTCGCTGAGGTGGACAGCCCGGAAAAGCTGAAGCAGCTAAAGCTTGCGCAGTTGCCGGCCTTTTGCCAATACCTGCGTCGTTACATACTCGAGACTGTCGCGGCCAACGGCGGTCATTTGTCCTCTAACCTCGGGTCAGTTGAACTAACGGTCGCTCTCCATTACGTTCTGAAATCCCCCTTTGACAGAATTTTATGGGATGTCGGGCACCAGTGCTATGCGCACAAGATTTTGACCGGACGCAAAAAGCAATTAGCGACGATTCGTAAGACCGGAGGTCTCTCGGGTTTTCCCAAGCGCTCTGAGTCAAAGCACGACCTCTATAACACAGGTCACGCGGGTACGGCAATTTCGCAGGCAATGGGCGAGGCAGTGGCAGCACGGCTCATGGCCAAACCCGGCGAGCCGCTGCCCACCGTGGCGGCCGTAGTCGGCGATGCGTCGATTGTCACCGGAATGTCCTTTGAGGCGATGAATCATGCGGGATATGCGCGCACGCCGATGCTGGTGATTCTCAACGATAACGAGATGAGTATCTCGAAGAACGTTGGGGCAATCAGTTACCGCCTGACGCAGCTCATCAATACCCGACTTTATAAGAGAAGTAAACGCGGTTTCATTAATCTGGTGGCGAATATCCCGCTCGTCGGTAAGGTTATTAACCGGCTGGCAAAGCGTTTCCGCATGTCGATGAAATCTCTGGCGACCGACCACCAGTTCTTCGGCGAGCTGGGCTTTCGCTATCTTGGCCCTATCGACGGGCATGATGTGCTGAAGATCGTGCACGTGCTCGAATCACTGCCGCCCATCGAAGAGCCCATACTGCTGCATGTCGTCACCAAGAAAGGTTACGGTTATGAGCTCGCTGAAAAAGACCCCATACAGTACCACGGCGTCGGCGTGTTCGACACCGGCAAGGGCATCGAAAAGAAAAAAGACGCTCCGTGGGGGTTGAGCAAGTTTGTTGGCGAGACGCTGGCGTTTCTGGGTGAAAAGGACAGCAAAGTCACTGTGATAACTCCCGCGATGAAAGAGGGTTCTGGCCTGGGGCCGTTTGCGGCAAAATTTCCCGAACGTTTTTTTGACGCCGGCATTGCCGAACAGCACGCCACCACATTTGCGGGAGCTCTGGCGAGCGCTGGACTTAAACCGTATTTGTGTATCTATTCCACTTTCCTGCAGCGGGGTTATG
>CAYOZO010000040.1:0-24318 GCA_964408405.1 uncultured Turneriella sp. | reverse complement strand
GCCACGCATACCGTTAAGATACAAAAAGATCAGCTGTTTTTCAACAGCCTGTTAGAGCTTAAGAGCGGTATTTTAGCAGTCAAACGAGACAATCCCGCAACGGCGCTAAAAGTCATTACACCGCACGGGACTCTTTTGGCCGAAGGCACGACCTTTATCGTAGAAGCAGAGGCACGGACATCGGTTAAACTCATGGAAGGCAAGCTCAGGTGGATTGTCCCCGGTAACGAAGCCATTATCGATGAGAAGAATTCAACGCTCGGGCGTTCGCTCGCACCAGAAATGCAATTGCTGCCAGCAGATTTTCTGCAAGCGCCGCCGAAGGCTCGCGATAAAATATATCCTCGCGCTGCATTCCGCGCCGGCGACTGTGTAATCTATTACCGTAATAACCAAAAACGTCAGGGTAAAATCCATGCACACGTGGACTCGGGTTATCTCATTAAAGGTGATTCTGGTCTTGAACCAGACCGCTATGCCGAAACCGATATTTTCCGCAGAGACTGCAGCAGGTGATGCACTCGAATTTACGCTAAAGCGCCTCAGACCGAACATGTCTTTAGAGCTGCGCTCAAAGGAAGGTGGCCTGTTGCTTTGCGGCAGACTGGTGCGTTACAGTCTTAACTCCCACTCACTCGAGGCCGAGATTGTCGCCGACGCGGAGCATTTTCCCGATTGTCCCGGCGAAATGCCAGGCTCAAACACTGTACCGCTCGCGAAAATTCATTACGCTGAGGTGGCAGCGAGCGACGCGGAATTCTATGTCTATGACACGGGATGGCGGCAGGTCGAGTGGCAAAGACCGATCCAACGCAAGGGTGGGCCATTCCGCAGCACATCGACAATCCCGGAAAATTGGCAGCGCTACCACCACCCGCCGAAAGCAATCCCCGGTGTGTTTTGGCCCGAAATTCGCCTGGCTGGCGGCCTCTACAGCATAACCAGGACTAAGGACTTCGGCGTGCCGGTAGCGTTTGCGCTCGACTACCGGGTGCATAAGGCGCTCACGGCGCTAAGTCTTACTTTTGAAGGCGCTTACTTTAGACGGCTGAAAAACGGCGAAACAGAACTCATCAGCCCGAGTAATTTTTTTTCCATCCAGGGCGGCATTGCCTATGCATTGTTGAATCGGTCGCTCTGCTCGTTAGCCTTACAAATTCTCGGCGGAGTCATCAGCTACAGTACCGACTCGGCTCAAAGCGGACTGAGGCCCGCTGCCGGCTGGGGACTTATCTTTTCCTGGCACTTTTTGCGAAACAACAGAGATTTTCATAAGATGTCTCTCGTTTTGGGCCCCTCGGCAACTCTGATCTTTAACCGCGAGTCGGCCTGGCAGCAGAGCCCGTGGCTGCTCGATTTTAAACTGGGGATACAGTATGCCTATTAAGCCAGGGTGGAAAATTAGCGCGCTGTGGATGGTGCTGACCTTCTCCGGATGTTATGGCCCCGACATCGGCGCACCCGTGCCACGAAAGGACTCAACAGAAAAAATTCCCGCTCCTCAGGTTCTCCTGCCAGTATCCGGATACCGGACATCGTCGCACCAGATTCGTTTCCAGAGCGACGACAACCCTGAGGTGGAAAGTACCGAGATCGAGGTGTACCAAGACACTTCGCTGATCTATAGCGGCACCACCACACGGGGGATCAACTTTGTCACAATGCCCGGAGCTCCCACAGGAAACTTTACGTTGCGCGCGTGCAATAAGAAGAACGATGCGACGAGCGCATACTCAGATCCTGTAGCCTTCACTGTTGAAGATTACGCCGCAGCTACCCCAATCTATCATAAAGATTACAGTACTGTCACCCAGGGCTGCGGTAGTTCGAGCGGTTTTCCCAGTGTCTGGTCGGTCTTTTGCAGCTCAGATCCCGCCCGGGTTAGCATGTGCTCCGATGCAATTGGCGGCGGCGGCGGCAATGTCTGGATCTGCAACAGTACCGATACCATGGGCGCCAATAACTCCGGCTCAGACCTTTATAGTGCGAACAACGCAATCTTCGTTGATTACAACGCTCCCGACGGCAGCCTGACTGCAACCGGCTATCTGCAAAATGCCTCGGGCACAGACGATGGCCTGGGTCTCAGTTGCCGCGACCACAACGACGGCAACAATAACCACTACGCGGCGTGGTTTTATCCGAACCGCAATCCGGCGACGAACGATAATCTCGTGCTAGTGCGGCATTATACGGATAACACAAACATAACGCTCGCTAGCGGGCGCTTTGCTGAATTGCAGAACAAGGGCGCGGGCGAGGCCAACGCATTCAAAATGCGCCTTGATTGTTTAGGTTCGCATATTACCGTCTATTACGAAACCGCCGGCATTATGAAACCCATGCTGAGCGTCTCGGACACTTCGCTTACGCACAGCAGTTTGCACTCGTATTTTGGCTTCGGCGTGGGTCCTGGGGGGATTACTTCAAGACACGCGCGGATGAAAGTGCTCACTATTAAGCGTTATCCTTAGCGCCTCAGGCTGGACGCCAGAAACTGGTGAATCTCCGGATCGTTGTCCTGCGTTAGCTGCCAGAAAGAAAAACCTGCAAGGCGGCTTTGTCTCAGTAAGGACATTTTTTCCGCAAAAGCAGTTTTATCCATATAGAAGGCGACGCGCGTGCAATTACCCGAACGGTACCAAAGCGATGGATCTTCGTAAACCTTGTCTTCGTGTATGTCACGAAAGCGCGTCAGGTTTCGCCATGCACTTGAACCCTCTGTCGTATCCAGTATCTTGCCGATATCAGTGGGCTGCACTTTTTTGTGCTCGCCAGACTTGATGCGAACCACATCACTGTAATAAACCGCCTTAATGGGAGCGCGGCAATTCAAGCCCCAGTCATAACCGTAAGTCGGTATTGCCATATAAAGCTTTTCGGTCGGAATTTTGTCGCTGGCATATTCGATGATCTCTTCGAGCCAGGTTCCCGGCGCCTGCGGCCCCGGGCCGGGATTCCGGTACTTGCGCGGGTGCAGTTCGTAGGCCATGATCTTCACCATATCTGCGTGCTTTCCCAGAAATTTATAATCGTGCGTCAGCGGCCCGCGCCAGTTTTCCCGAAAATCCAGCGTAATGGGCTGTTTGAGCCCTGCACAGATCTTCTGCTTTAGCGGGCGAGGCGCGGTCTTTTGCTTGAGGGCTTTCGCCGCATATTTGAGCGCGCTTTTGACAGCAGCTTCGGCCGCCGCGTCCGTTATTGAACTTCTGGCTATGGGGGGAGCTTCTTCTTCGTCCTCATCATCTTCATCGTCGTCAGATATTCCGCTGCCGACAGGCGTCTTGGGGTGTACGGCTACGGAAAGCAGCTTCTTGCGCGCATGTAATTTATCCGCGAGCTTTTCAATAAACTCTTCAAATTTTTCTTTCTTATTGCAACTCATACCCTCGTAGTCAATGTCGATTCCATCGTAACCGTATGTTTCGACTTCCTTGAGTATTAGTTCGATATGGCGATCGCGTATATCATCGCGACCATTCATACCGATAACTTCGTTTATCTTTTCTCCCGGGTTTTCCCAGCGAAATATAGTCGGTATAATACGGATTCGGGGATTTTTGGCGCGTAGCGCCGCCACGCGCTCCAGTTTCTGCGTATGCCCCCAGGCCGAAGAGATTTCGGGCGGGTTATTGTGCCGTCCCTTCAGCGAGTAGATGAACGGATGCAGCTCATCATAGAGTTCGGCGTACTGCAGCATCACTTTGAAATCAGAAGACCAGGTCGATGCCTTAAGCGCGGAAGTCGAGTGCGCACGCGGATTGCCCGCAGTGGCCTTGTCTATATGCACTTGCGGAGAATTTTGGAAAAGCCGCAGCGCAATCGGTGTGGCGGCCACGAGTGCAATTAACCCCAGAGACGCTGCGAGCAGCAGTCTCTTGCGGCCCGACGGCTGTTTTTCCTCACTTGCCGGGCTTTCTTCTGTCGCCGATCCCGGCTCTGTCGGTGGATTTACCTGCTCTTCTTGCAGAACTTTCTTTTTTCTCATTTTGCGTTCATTATCGGCTGTCAGCCAACAGGGCAATCTGCAATACAAACATGATGCGTCATTCCTGATTCAATATTCGGTCTCTTCCCCAAATCCGGGGAAATAATTTCTTTCCCTGATGCCGGCTCATCGGCGCTTATCCGTCTATGCAGATGATCAACAGACCTGCGCACACAGATAAGTCGCGCCCCCACTGGCAATCGCGCCCGGAGAAAAACTGGGCCAGGTTTAAGTTCAATCAACCTTATGCAGAGGGGCTCAGCAATGTGCGCCGCGTTCTTGCCGAAACCAATTTCGACCCGGCGACGCTATGGCAGTGGGGCACGATGCAGGCAATGGCGCTGATCGAGATTCTGAAAAGCGCAGAGAAAACTTTTGGTGCCGAGGGACAGAAGCTGGTGCTCGCAGCGCTGCGCAAGGTAGGGCAGGATATTGGTGAGCAGATACTGCGCGATACTGAAATTGATCCGGAAATTTCAACCGATGAGTGGATCAGTTTTTATGCCACTGTTATCAACCGAATTGCCTATGCATCGCTGGAAACGCCTGCCGTGGGCGGAGAAGAGAAAAACGGGAGTGCAAGTTTTCATATTGATTATTGTCCCCACCAGGATATGTACAGCGCGATGGATTGCCGCGTGCAGCGCTATTTTGTGCAGGGTATGATAGACGCGGCGCGCGAATTTGCGCGCGCTCACGGTAGGGACGACATCTACGACGTCATGTTTCACACAACAATACCTGCGGGCCATCCAACGTGCTTTTTTGTTATCGAGAAGGCTAACGCTGGCAATGCCAGGGAAACTCAGGAACGCTGGGCGCGGTACACCGAGGTTCTGGAAAAAAAGAACCTGCGGCTGGCACAGGCTAACAAACCAGAAGACGATTAGATTTTGCTGTTATTGCACGTAGTCTGAAAGCCATCGCCAGTAATCCGGTTGCATCGCTACGTCACCCATAAGCCCTAAAGTCGTGATTTCAGGGACACTGTACGGGTGATTTTCCCTGATGAGCGCTTCGGCGCGCCCTGCGCAGTTGACCGAGGTCTTGATGAAGAGCTTTACCTCTTGATCATGTACCAGCTTGCCCTGCCAGAAATAAATAGAGCGAATGCCCGGAATAATATTCACGCAGGCGGCAAGTTTGCGTTCGACCAATAGCATGGAGAGCTTTTCCGCTGCTACAGTGTCAGGCAGCGTGGTCATCATGATGACGGGACCCTCTTTCCGATTCGCCTTCATACTACGGTGTGCGACTCGCCGGATACTGCGCCTGGCTTGTATGAGCGGAAAATCCCTGTCTGTGACCGGTCTGTGAGACCGGTTAGGAACAAGGCCTTACCCAGGTTACTTGCCCTCTGCCTTTTGCCTTTGCAGAATTTTTTCCTCGCGGGGCACTGCGTAGTAGTATTCCGGATCGTTTGAAAATGTCAGAAAGCCAACGTAATCTTCAAACCTGAAGTAGTACGTCAGTTTGTCTTTTTCGGACTGCTCATAGTTCGACTGGCTGATCTTTACTTTTTCAGGGGTAGGGTAGGCGTAATAGCGGACGAGAAGGCGGCGCAGCGAACGCTGGATATTGGTTTCCAGGAATTGCCTGCGCGATTCAGGGGTATCTTTGCTTTTTTCGAGATCGTCGCGCGTCTTGAAATAGTCGTCGCGTATTGGCCCGGCAGAAGCGGCAGTTGCCAGCAATGCCGCGAGCGCGGAAATCAGCATCAGTTTTTTCATAAGGTTGCTCCTATGGTACGTAGAGTACCTGCATGACAGCGGATATTCTGTTCTGACCAGCCGTCAACTTTTACCAGCAAGATAAAGTTCACGCCTTCTTTTCACCGAGACGGTTTTCCTCACCAGCAACGATACGCTTGATATTGGACTTATGCTTGTAAATCACAAAAATGCAGGCAATACACACGAACGCAAAAAGCTCCGCGCTGCCGGGCAGGTCATGATCAATAAAGAATGCCGCCGGCAGCACCAGGGCAGCTACAATCGAGCCCAGCGAGATATAGCGCGAAATCGCAACGACCAGGATAAAGACGGGCAGGGCAACCGCGACGGCGACGGGTATGAGAGCGGTCATCACTCCCAACCCTGTAGCGACGCCCTTGCCGCCGCGAAAGCCGAGCCAGACCGGAAATACGTGACCGACCATGGCTGCGAGTGCAGCGACCATAGCGTATCGTTGCACTGCCGCATGCTGGGCAAAATACACGTGCTGGACCAGAAGTACCGGTACTAAGCCCTTGAGAGCGTCAAAGAGCAGGATTCCGACACCCCATTTTTTGCCCAACAGCCGCATGGCGTTGGATGCGCCGACATTTCCGGAGCCGACAGTGCGTATATCGACGCCTTTGACGATGTAACCCGCGATGTATGCAGTTGGTATTGAGCCTGCGAGATATGACGCTAAGGCTACATAGACTGCCTGGAATGGATCCACAGATTTAACTGAGCTTTCAACGCAGAGCGTCAAGAAATCTAACGAACCGGGCAAGTGACGTCTGTACAGGACGGCTAATTGAGTGCAGAGACGAGTAATCCCTGATCCGTGCGGATGACCATAAGGTTACCCTCGCGTGCCAGCGAAAGGTCTGCCGGCGATTTGGGTAATTGCCAGTAGTGCACTGGCTCACCCGTGGCCGCCCGAATGAGCGTTACGATGCTGCCCTGCGACATGGCAATGTATTCTTCTGCGGCCGCGAGGTTCGTATAGCGATCAAACGTGTTAATCCATTTGATTTCGCCGCTCATGTCAAAGGCCCAGAGCTTACTGTCACTGCCTTCCGTCGTGGGGGTTATAATCGTTCCGGCTGCGACAAGCGGGCTGTCGCTGACTGTCGCATAAGTGTCGCGACGCCACTGAAGGTCTCCCGTGCGCGCATTGAGGGCAAGCACCCGCCTTCCGTCTGCAACCGCGTAGATGTGTTCGCCGACACCATCTGCCACGGGCTCGAGTGCCGCAATGCGCGAACCGGTCCGTATCATATATTCGATATGCCCGTCGCCGCGATTCAGCCCATAGATGCGTCCATCGGCACAGGCGACTGTCATGATGCGCTCGCTCACCGCAAGCGGCGATACTTCGATCCTGTCGCTCAAGTTCTGCATCCAATGAATCTGGCCGGACTGCGCGGATATATGGTAAACTGCGCCCATCGCGGTCGCTATGGTCACATAGAGTTGATTGTTTTCGCCGGTCACAATCGGAGCAGAGCTTGCAGCTACAGGTGGCAGTTCCTGACGCCAGAGAATGCGTCGCGAGTGCGTTTCTCGTGCGGTCAGCCGGTTGCGCAGATCCAGCGTTAGCTGGAAGGCTGGTTGCCTTGCCGGAATTACCTCGCGTTTCCACACCGTCTCTGCGTCCTCGGGGCTTGCCTGCTCTATTATAGCATCGTTTTTCTTATTTGCTGTTCCCGAGAGAGATATGTTAACTATGACTGACAGAACCAGGCAACCGAAAATAACCGGCATCACCGATGCCGAGCGGATCAGACTCCGTTTGCGCTGGGCATACACGCGGCCAGCCACAACCGCCGGCGCGGATGCGTCAATAAGTGTCAGTCGTTTATTTACTCGCGAAGCCAGCGCTCGGATTTGCTGCTCCATACTATACCTTACGGCGAGAGGACAGAGTGTCCAAAAAAAATTGTGGGAAGTGGGCTCAGAGCCCGTTCCGGCCTGAGAAAAAAGAAGTGGCTTTTCCCTTGACGCTCAATTCCTGTGCTCTGCGATGGGTCAAGGACTGGGAAGTTTACCCGGTTTTTACGAACCCAAAGGCCTGTGATCGGGTCTGTAGGTATAAATTAACCAGTAACAGGAGTTTTGGATGATACAGAGTAAAGGTTCATTATTGGCTCTGCTGCTGGCTTCGGTTTTGACCGTGAGCTATTGTGGCAGCGGAAAGGTCGCTGACGATCCGCGGGATATAGTTTTCCCTTCCAGCGTTGAAAAGGCAGATGCGCAGGCAGCCATCGACGACGCCCAGTCCGCATACAACGCGCTGGGAGAAGATGGTAGCGCCGAGACCGGCAAGGCAAAAGAATTTCTGGATAAGGCAAAGGAATTCCAGATCGAAAATGAGCCCGAGGCAGCCTGGGCTGCGGCAATCAAGGCGAAGTCGTTTTGTGCCCTCTCAAAAGTTCTGCAGCAGACGAGGGCTGCCGGGCTCAAGTGAGCAGGTCTGACCGTGCTTAATGTGTATTAATTACAAGGAGAAAAAATGAAAAAGTTATTTCAAGTACTCATACCGGTGGCCCTGATCATCCCTGCCTATGCAGGAGTTATTAAAGAATCGCAGGCGAAGCGCGAGGTTGACGATGCCAAGCAGGCGCTGTCAGCCATGGAGTCCAGAACCGAACTTGCCTCATTTCTGCCGGAGCTCGAAGCTTACCGTGCGCGTATCTTCTACAACAAGGCCGCAGCCTTTCTCAGTGACAGCGAATACGACAAGGCCAGCTTTTATGGCGTGCTCTCGGCCAACTATGCAAAAATGAGCGTTGCAAAAGGTCTTCTGGCAAAGGCTGAGCATGACAAACTCGCTGCGCTTGCCGAGGGTCGCGCGCTGGAGATGGTTCCAACCATGCTGAAGGCTGCGGGTCTGAAGCAAAAAGGTTCAACGGGCACATTTGCTGGTACGTATAACCTGAAGACACTTTATAATCTCAAGAAGACACCGAAGCCTGACGATGTACCGGCGCTTGTCGATGAGACGAAGAAAAACCTGCAGGACATTGCCAGTGTAGCTGTGGCGCAGAAAGACGTTAAGGTAACGATTCTTGCCAAGGGCAGGACAGAGGACCACGCGACGAAATACGCAGACAGCGTGAAAATCGCAATGGTGGAAAAAGGCCTCGATGCGGCCCGAATTACGGTAAATACCAAGAAAGGCGCGGACGGCGTCGAAGTGACTCTCGACGGCGTCAAAACCCGCTAACAGGCTGTTGAAAAACAGCCACGAAGCAGGATGTTGAAACCGAGCTTAAGCTGCAGACAGCCCCTCACCATAGCATGGTGAGGGGCGTTTTGCGAGCGATTTCCCTACGAAATCGCGGCGTCTGCAGCGAGCGCGTTATTTTTTCAACATCTTGCTAGGGTGTATATAACTGCTACGGGTTCTGACCCGTAGCAGTTATCTGCAGAATATGCGCGTGGTTTCTCGCGCGGGTTACCGCCGTGTACAGCAGACGATTGTCATCGTTGAGAGACTTTTCGCCTGCTTCGTAAACCAGCCACACCTCACCATATTCCGAACCCTGGCTCTTGTGTACTGTGATTGCGTACGCCGGTTGCCAGTTACTCAGCTCAGATAGAGGTACGCAAATTACCTCTCCCTCGCTTGCTTCCATGATTGCGTGTTCGCGTCCCTGCAAGACGGTGAGGAAGCCTGTGTCGCCGTTGAAGATCCCCAGCCGGTAGTTGTTGGAGGTAGAAATGACCGGCATTAAGGTTCGGTCGCGCTGCTCCTGCGCCACGCGTGCCGCGATGAGAGTATTGAGCATATTGCTCCCCAATAAACCTTCGCGTCGCGTTGTTAGTACAGTCTGCTCTTTGAGCCAGGCAAAAATTTCGCGAGCCAGGGGAATGTCCGGCGTATCGCGGTCTCGTGCTGCTTTGAGACGCTTCCGGAAATCTCTGGCAGTCTGCGAATGGAAACGTTCTGCCGCATTGCGTTCGATGAGCGCGCGGCACTCTGCGGCATTTTTCAGGCGATGTAAAGATACGCCCTCGCACGTCTCGTCTATTGCCTTCAATCCTGCCCGGGCAATGCGCTGGTACGTCTGGGATCGTGCTTCGCTAAAACGAAAAACCTGAGTCAGGTGTACTCGCGCGACGAGCCCTGAGTTTTCCAGAAACGCGAGGCAATGGTCGATCGGTATGCCGTCGACTGCGGGTAGTTGTCCCAGGTCGCCAGCCAGTACCACACGGGCATGGTCGGGCAGGGCATCGATGAGCGCCGCGAAGAGACCCAGATCGAGCATAGAAATCTCATCGACAATCAGCAGGTCGATGCCGAGCGGATGGCGTGCGTGGAAACGCGGCTCAGAAAATTCGCCACTGAGACCGAGCAGGCGGTGGATCGTGGACCATTCGAGCAGAATTCCTCCATGGGGCCTGAGGTTAGAAAAGCGCGCTGCGGCCTTGCCTGTCGGAGCGGCAATCGTTACGCGCAGCGGTCGCTCCGTGGCCTGCTGAGCGAGGTGATTTACCAGCGCAGCGATTTGGAAACTCTTGCCGGTTCCCGGTCCACCCGTGAGCAGGCAGTTCGCATGCGATGCAAGCAGCGCGGTAATGGCGGCGGTACCGTGCTCTGTTTGCGCAGCAATTGACCGTCTCATAAAGAACTCCACCATACGCTCGAAACGCTGTGGCACAAGCCATTCCGTGCCCGCGATAGTTTTCCTGCGAAATACAGAATTGCCGGCTTGTGCAGATTGTACTGATAGCTTACTCAAGGGTAGCGCAGGATGTCCTTCGGCAATGAGGCTGAGCGCCTGCGTGCGGGAATCTTTGTCCAGTGGTATTGCTGCCCAGATTTCTACGTCTTCGGCAAGTTCGGCCAGCGGGGATAATTCACTTCGTGCTGTGGTCATGATGTGCTGTTCTTATGCCTTAAAGTATGGATGTCGATAAAGTGCACACCCGCTGAGGATTCCGGCGCGAGATAGCGCAGAAAAACAAAATAACAGCCGGCGACCTTGCGTCCGGTGCCGGGATAGTTAACCTGCAGATAGTGATCCAGAGCTTCGGCATATATCTCGGCCTGCAGGTTGTAGTGTTCGTCCACGTACTGACCGATAAGCGCGGGTTCGATTCCTGCAAGAGAATTACTCTTATAGTCCAGGATGTAGTAGTTCATGGCATCGGGCGTGAAGACGAGATCCATGTAGCCGTGCATGATGCGGCGGACGCCATCATTTTTTCGCTGTAGTACGCGGTGTATCCGTGGTGCGCTCCAAAAGGGCATTTCGCGCCAGAGGTCATCGCGAGGGATGTCACAGAGGCGAACAGAACTGCCAGCGGGCAGCGGAAGCCTCGATGTCGCAGTGGCATGTATGATGCTGTAGATCCGTCGGGCAATGGGTTCAAGCTGCGGTTCTGAAACCGTAATCTGCTCACGCACTGCGGCGATGATTTGTGCCATCGTCAATTTCGAGAATTCGGGAGTGTTTTTGCCCAAATCTGCGAAGTCGATCGTCTCGAGAAAGCTGTGCAGCAGCTTTCCTGTCTGAGCGCCGCGCGGTAGTATGTCGTCCTGAAACGCAGATTCCGTAAAATTTGCTTCTGAGAGTGCGGTGAATGAAGTGCGCTCGCCGTAGCGCAGCGGAATATCGCCGTGCTCAACGCGTGCCGGTTCGCCTGACGGTGAGGAAATTCCGGGCTTTGGCGCGGCTTTTGCCTTCGGTACTTCGCGCACAAGCGCACTGTCAGGCAAGCAGGCTGCATCGACCGATCCGAGAAAAAATGCCACCGGGCCAGGCTTCTGGTTGCGCGAGCAGGGCGCAGAGAGAAGCATGAGCCGGTCTTTTGCACGGGTCAGTGCCACGTAGAGCAGGTTGAGTTGCGTGATACGCGCTTCGTCTTCCGGTGTAAGCAGAAAATCCCCCCGGCTGACAAAATCTTCAAAGTCGGCCGGTACGACTGCTTCACCTGCGCGGTTATGAAAAAATGCGAAGTTCGCCCAGCGCTTATCGTTATGACCGTCTGCCACGACGACAATATTCCAATCGAGTCCTTTTGAGCTCTGCACGGTCAGCAAGGTTACCGCCGACTGGTCACGCAGGATATCGGCAGCAACCGGACTGTCTTCGTCGCCGGCTGCGAGTTTTTCCAGAAATTGCAGCATTGAATCGAGATCATGCACTGCCCGGCCACAGGCAGAAAGCAAGGTCTGGACGAGAGTGCGCCATGCGTGATAATGGGTCGTGTCGCCGCCGCATTCGAGTACACGGTGTAACAAGTGCGCATCTTGTGCGATCCAGGTGAGCAGGCTTACAATACGTCCATCTCTGCCGAACTGGTGCAAGCGGTAGTACCAGGCTGATGCATCGCTTCGGCCCTTTAGAAAAAGTGTCGATTCTGCTACTGCGAGCCCCTGTTCTGCGTCCAGGGTCAGCGAATACAATAAGCTCTTCAAATGGACTACTTCCGTACGGCCGAAATCCGGCTGTTGTTTGTAATAAGAGAACTCGATACCCGCGCTCCGCAGCGCTTCGGCAAACAACTCCAGCGAACGGTGCCGGTAAGCAATGATCGCACACGTCCAGGCGGGATTTGCCGAACGCAGTTCCTTAATGCGCGCAACGGCGGCCGCGGCAAAGTCGTGCAGAGTGTTGGGAGTGAGTTGTGCTGAAGTGTAGATTTCTACCGCCACGCGCTCGGCCTGAGAATTTGCGGGACTTACTTCTGCCGCGCGACCGCAGGCGGGTTCCTGGTAAAGGATCCCTGCTGCGTTCCAGACGGAGCGGGGAGTAGCTGCGCTGAACATCCAGTTTTGGAAATTGAGCAGCTGCGCGCTGCTGCGGTAATTCGTGGTAAGATGCCCCATGACAGCGCCGAGATGTTCGAGTTCACGGCGCGCAGAGAGGTAAACAAAGACGTCGGCGCCGCGGAACTTGTAGATCGCCTGTTTGGGGTCGCCCACGACAATTAGCCGCGCTCCATTGTCTCCCAAAAGGAACAGCGTGCGGAAGATATTCCACTGCACGGCGTCGGTATCCTGGAACTCGTCAATCAATGCAAACCTGTAGAGGCTGCGAAGTTTTCGGGCATAATGTTCATCGTTGAGCGCCTCGGCAAGTCCCGTGATCATGCGGGAAAAAGTCATGTCATTGCGCAGCGCCGCAAGCTCATTCATCTTACGTACTGTCATGAGCAGGGTCCATGCCTTGAAGGATATTGCGTCTGTGACTGCTTCCCTTGCTTCCACGAATGGCACAACAGGATGAGCGCCAGCGGCAAAGCACCACAGCGCTTTTTCCTTCAGATCTGCGTCGAATTGCCGGTTTTCTCCCCCTGAGCCGAACTTTGCTTCAGCCAGTAACCGGGAGAGCAGGGTCTTGTCGAGTTCTGCCCAGCAATTACGGTACACCCACTCGCGCGCCTCTTCAAAGATCTCCGTATCACTGTCAGCTGCTGCAGCACTTTCGGCAAGGCGTGCCCTGGGCGAAAGGGCGAGACTACGCAGGCAAAAACTGTGTATCGTGCCGATCTGGTTCTCGGCGAACCTGGCGAGAGCTGTGCGGCAAAGTTCGTTTTCCGGCCTGCTCAAGAGTTCGCGGTAGACTTTGGCTTTAAGTTCAGAGGCGGCCTTTTCCGTGAATGTCACGCAGAGTATTTGTCCGATTTCTGCGCGCCCTGTTGCG
This sequence comes from uncultured Turneriella sp., assembly GCA_964408405.1. Lineage (GTDB taxonomy): Bacteria > Spirochaetota > Leptospiria > Turneriellales > Turneriellaceae > Turneriella. Next base: position 10,963 of record CAYOZO010000040.1, on the reverse strand, counting down.
ATAATTTCGCGGACGAGCGAGGTGAGCAGCGTGGTTTTACCAGAGCCGGCAGAGGCTTCGACGAATGCGTGTCTGTCCGATTCGACGATTTCGGTCGCTGTAATGCTTTTCGCCTGAATCACAGTTTGTTCGCCCTTTGACGTGTGGATTTTCCTTTTGTGGCCCCCTCATTCTTCCCCTGGGTTTTCTCGGGGTTTTCGATACGATCGAGCAGGGCCACCGGGCGGATAAAGGTCTCAAAAAAGCGGAGGCTGCCACTATCAACTTCGAGCGCGAAGTATTTTTGTAACCGCAGCAGTTCGTCGTTGGTGTTGTTCTCCTGTTGTTTGGCAAGTCTCTTCAGTACTTCATCGCCTGGCATCTCTGACCATTCCGCGAGTTTGGGATCTTTTATCAGCGAGTGGTCGTACCATACTATTTGTTGCTCCATGAGCTCTGTCAGCAGATGTTCGAGGTAGTTTTTCGCAGACGAAAAATCCGGCAGCGGCAGCCCGGTGCGCGCCGTAAAGCGAATAGCTCCCATCGCATCTCTGCTCCGCGTGTTTGTGGCAAAATCAGCCAACGTGATTGCAGGCTTACTCAGGCTGATTTCGGCGAGCGCGAAGAGGCACAACAACAGGTGAAGCTCAAGCAGATCTGCATTACGATCAGAGTAGATCGCTGACTTTAGCCGAAACAGCCGACCTTCGGCGTCTTGCAGTAGTATGCCGCTCACGCCAGTGATTCTGCTCTTAAGCAAGCAGGGCGCCGGATAATAGATGCGCGCCAGTCTGGGCGTTTCCTTAACCGTGAAAGGCTGGCTGATTCCGGTGCGAAAAACATATTCTACAAGCGTAAATTCGTCACGCAGCCTTTGCGCTAATTCGGAAAGCCTGCGATCGTTATCGCCTTCCGCGAGCAGTCTCATGGCATGATCGAAACCCTCCGGTGGGTAATCGCCGCGCGCCTGCCTGAAGCGCACAAACGCGCTGGCATTGGGCAGCGTTCTCTCGCTCGCATCGAGCAGCGCAAGTTCCAGGTATTCCTCGCAGAAGCGCAGGCGGGCATCGTTACCTACCGCGAGCTTCGGTTCATCGCGACGGAACTCTGCGATCGCAAATTCGGGCGGCAGATGCCGACGCAATACCTGGCGGGCAGGGTTTGCCAGGTACGCTGCCAGGTCGCGCAGTTCGACCGCAGGCATGGGTACTGTAGCACTCACTTTAGGCAACGTGTATGCAGAAAGCGGCTGTGGATTGGCGGAGCGATTCCGCAGCAGCCAGAGCGTCCTGCGATCGGCATCGGACGCGACAGGTGGCCGGGACGCATCGCCAGCAATGATATCCGGCGAGAAGCTGCGGCTCACCACGGTACTGCGTCCCAGGATTTCCGCAGCCCGCTCTACTTCGGCAAGCGCCTGTGAGGGATATTTCTCCGCGCCGGTTGCAGGATCCTGCGAAGAATATGCAAGGATTACGTACCGGCTGTCGCTGCTCATGACCGTCGCGAGTTGATTTACCAGTTGTTCAAAACCCGTTAGATGCGTCTGCGCATGCTGAATTTCCGGAAACAGGTACTCAGCCTGCCTGTCCTGCCCATCGGCATCTTCGTTCAGATCGAACAGCAGCTGCGTGTCTCGCGTGTAGCACGATGCAGCGAGCGATGAAAAGGTAATACCTTCGCGGCCAGTCTGCTGGGCGAGGCTTTTTGCGGGCAGATGCCGCTGCAGCAGGTGGACGATGTGTGGCAGCGTCAGGGTGTCAAACCCCCTGAGCGTCCTCACGCGATTCAACCATTCTGCCAGCGTCTTTGAACTTTCTCCGGCGCCGGATATATCGTGCTGTAGCGCCAGCATTGCGTCTGCAAGGCTGTCACCGGCGCGGTTTGCGAGTCTTTCCCGTGCCGTGAAGAGTGGCCGCAGGAATGTATGGAATCCTTCGGCAAAGTCCCGGTTGTCAAACGGGCGGAGCGAGCATGCGGCCGGTAGATCGGTATCCTGCGAACTGCGTATAATCACCCCGCGTGCAATTCTGCGTAGCGCAGCTTCCACTCCGAACACAGCCTGTGATTCCGGGTAGTCGTCCCGGAAGCCATGAGCCTTTTCGAGCGCAGCGAGCCATTGCTGAATTTTCTCAGTTTCGTTTTCATATTTCTCTACCACGAGCGGGTTAAGCGCGTATCGCACGAGCAGGGGGCGGCTGATGCCCGCCTTGATTGCATCCGAGAGAATCTGCCACAATTCGGCGAGCGGGTGAGGGGCTTCGAAAAATCTTTCCCGCGAGAAAGCGATGAGCTGCCGCATGGCGAGCGCGCGCTCAAAGGCTGCATACTGAGCACCGGGCTGGGTGAGAGATACGGCGATGTCATTCTGGTAGAGATTTGGATTACGCGAGAGAAGGTCATGCAGTTCGTCGCCGATCAGCTCAGCGCCGCGCCAGATTCCTGGCAGCGCATAGATGGAGAGCATCTTGTCCGGCGCTGCACTTGCCGAAATTGCGGTGGCAGTAAAATCCGTTGAGTAGTCTTTGCAAACTTTGCGCAGCAGTGCGACGAAGGCTTTTGCTTTTTTGCCGGCAGTTGCAAGCAGGCTGTTATCGCTCGCCGCATAGGCTGAGAGATCTGTCATGTAGAGATGTACCGTGGTATGGCGCGCGATGGCAGCGAGCGCGCGCAGGTGGTATTCAGAAAGTATCGGCATGCCAATGAGGTACAGAGTCTCGGCGATTTTTCCTGACGCGGGCTTTTTCGCCGCGATCTTATCGCCGAGACCGGGTTCAAAGGCTGGAAACGGACGCCCCGTTGCCTGAAGAGAGCGGTAGAGGTGTTGCCAGAGCTTCTCGCCGGCGCTTTTACCAGGTTTCATTTCCTGCCCCAGTTTATTGAGCACGGTCGGGCAGTGGAGGATTGTTTCGCGCAGTTCCCGTGCGAGTGCCGTGGCAAGGGTCGTCATCTGCGACGGAGTCAGTTGCTCCCTTTCGTACCCCAAGTCATGCAGAATACCTTCATTATTTCTATCATTCAAGATACCGAGAGTCAGGAGCTCGAACTCTGCGGTACCGATCGCCTGCGGCCAGTCTCCCGAGGGGGGCAAAAACCACGATTCGCTATCCGCCGGAGTACGTTCCAATTCGAGTCGCTGGCTGAAACTGGCGATAGCCGATTCGAGAAAGGGAAAGCTCACACCCATCAGAATGCCGTCGGCTTCAAGAAAGCGCCGCGTAATCCAGGCTTCTGTTTCGAGATTGCCCACGATAATCGCCTGCGATTTCTGCGGCGGAATAGTTTGCCGTTCACGGTGCACGGCGTCGTACAGGACGGGAAAAAGCGCGCCCAGCCTTTCTGAATGGAAATAGTGAAAGGGCATCAGGCGATGGCTTCGCGCAACAGGTGTTCAAACGTGCTGCGATCCACTTTCCGGGCCCCGAAGCTGTCCGCTATTTCAGACGGCACCTGAAAGTCGAACAAAATAACACCCTCAGAGCAGAGGGCTTGATAGAGACTTACGAGTGCCACTTTGCCGGCATTGTCCGCATAGTGAAAGGTGGATTCCAGAAACGCCGCGCGGTTGAGTACAACGGCGTAGATTCCCCCGACGAGTTCGTTGTCTGACCAGGCTTCCCACGATTCGGCAAAGCCCAGAGCATGCAGCCTGTTGTATGCGCGAATCATTTCGGGAGTTATCCACGTTTCGCTGCGGCTTTCGGCACAGTGGCGGATCACCTCGCCAAATGCGGCATTGCGCGTCACGGAGTAGGGATTTTTACGCAATATACGGCGCAGGGTACGTCCGAGATGAAGCTCCCCCGCCAATAGAATTGTTCGCTCGGGTGGGGAGCACCAGAGAATAGGTTCTCGCTCATACCAGGGAAAGAAACCATGGCTATAGGCATAGAGCAGAGTGTCAGGCTCAAGATCCGCCCCCGCTCCGAGATACATGTCTTTGCCCAGCCCCTGCGTCGAGGGGAATGCATAGCGGCATGTGAGTTGTGAAATGTCAGCCGTCATTTTTCGTCTGCCCCGAGTCCTCTACGCGGGCATTTTTGGTTTCGGCCCGGTCTCGTTTATCTGCTGTGACCGGACGTTCAGTTTGCACCCTGCGTAGAACGATATTGGAATAAGCGTGTCACTGCAAATAAAATATTATGGCGTCAGGGGCTCTTTGCCCGTGAGCGGCGCGGAGTTTACCCGTTTTGGGGGTAACACGACCTGCTGCTACGTGCAGCACAAAGACACGCGCATCGTGATCGATGCGGGAACCGGAATCCGCATGCTCGGGCTCGACCTGATGGCGAGCGATCTGCCGAAGACAGGCGGTAAACTGCACCTGCTCTTTACCCATACGCACTGGGATCACATCCAGGGCTTTCCCTTTTTTATTCCCGCCTTTCTGCCGAATGTGGAGCTCAACGTGTACGGTGAGACAAAAACAGTACCGGGTCTCGACGGCAATGAAGAGATATGGGATATCGAGCGTGTGCTGAGAATGCAGCAGCATTTCATGTATTTTCCCGTGGGTACAAAATATATGTCTTCGGTGAAGAAATTCCATGCGATAACGCCCGAGTCGCGTTTTCGCCTTGGCGAAGTGGAGATTTCCTGCTTCGCGCTGCACCATCCCAATTCGACGCTGGCTTTCCGCTTTGACGCCGACGGCAAGAGTTTTGTTTTTTCGACCGATGTGGAACATAACGACGACATGATCAGGCGTCTTTCGGCATTTGCGCAGAACGCGGACGTACTGGCCTACGACTGCCAGTACACCACGGCCGAGTATGAAGCCGGCAAGATCGGCTGGGGTCATTCGACTTATGAGAGCGCGATAGAGATCTGCAGACGGGGAAATATCAAAAAGCTGCATATGATCCATCACGACCCGCTGCACACCGATAACACCCTGCTTTCGATGGAAGCTGACGCTCAGTCTAAGTTTCCGGGAGCGACCATGATACCCGAGTCATTTGCGTGCACGCTCTGAGGCAACGCTAAACCCTTGTGCTCTGAGGCAGTGCCGCAACCGGAGATAATTGCATGACGCTCAGAAACCTGATTCGCCTCAAGGTTGCCGCCGCAGCCGAAAAGGTCGCAGCCGATAACGCGCTGCAACTGCCGGTAAACTTTTCGCCGCGCATTGACTATACCCCTGAACTGAAGTTTGGCCACTACGCGACGCCTGCCGCGATGGAACTTGCGAAGAGCTTTCGTCTGCCGCCGCGCGAGATAGCTGAAAAGATCATTGCGGTTATGGATAAAGAGTTTTTCGCCAGGGTGGAACTCGCGGGCGCCGGCTTCATCAACTTCACGCTGAATACAGAAGCCCTGGCGCAGGTTGGCGCTTTCGCAGCGCTCGGTGAATGGCTGTCGGCCAATGAGTCCGAACTTCGAAAAGAAAAGATTATCTTTGAATATGTCTCTGCCAACCCTACAGGGCCAATGAATATCGTTTCGGCCCGCGCTGCATCTGTCGGAGACAGTATCACGCGTGTGCTTCGGGCCGTGGGTCACGACGTGCACCGAGAATACTACGTGAACGACTACGGTAACCAGGTGGAAAAACTGGGTCTCTCCTTTGCATACCGCTACCTGCAAAAATATAAATCCGTCACGCTGCCCGAAGACTGCTACCAGGGCGAATACATTATCGCCTACATGGAGAAGCTGGTCGCAGCGGATGAAATTCCCGCAGACCTTGCGCTTTCGGCTGAAAAAGTCGCAGCGCTCGACGAGTCTGCATGGCTTGCGAAAGCTGCGGCGTTCTTTGCCCCGCGTGGAGTGAAGGCGATTCTGGCTGATCAACAGCAGGATCTGGCGGCTTTCCGCGCCTCGTTCGACAATTTCTTCTCTGAAGCTTCGCTGCATGAGCGCGGTGCGGTGCTTGCTGCCTGCGAAAGCCTCGAGAAACGCGGCAAGATACAGTTGAGCGAAGGAGCGAAAGTTTTTACGAGCACTGAATATGGCGATGACAAAGATCGCGTCGTCGTGCGTTCTGACGGCCGTCCGACCTATCTGCTCGCCGATATCGCCTACCATGCCGACAAGGTTGCGCGCGGCTTCAAGACAATCATCGATATCTGGGGGCCGGACCATCACGGCTGCATCGCGCGGTTGTCGGGCGCCTTAAAGGCGCTCGGGTTTGGTGAATCAGCCGATGAAGTCTTTAAGGTTATTATTGCGCAGCAGGTGAACCTGCTCGAGAACGGCGAACCTGTAGTCATGTCGAAGCGGCTGGGCAAGTTCCAGACGATGCGCGACCTGATCGAAAAAATACCGGTAGATGTCTGCCGCTGGTTCTTTGTGCAGCGTAGCCTGAGCACTCATCTGGATTTTGATCTTACTCTTGCGCTCGACCAGTCGAAGAAGAACCCGGTCTATTACGTGCAGTATGCGCATGCGCGCATCCATTCGATTTTTCGTGAGTGTGGCCAGCCGCCGGAAAAAACTGATCTTAAGTTACTTGCAGCGCGCTGTGCAGGACATTCTGAACGTGAAGCTCTGCTCTACTATTTGATACGCTTTCCCGAGCTGTTGCAGGATATAGCGCGCAATTACGAGATCCAGCGACTGCCGGAGTATCTCTACCAGACTGCGACGCTGTTCACGTCGTTTTATCACGGAAAGGGTAACCGAATTAAAGATCTGCGTGCTGCAAATCCGGAAGAGGCCGATGAGTTGCTGATGCTCTGTAACTTCACAGCGCAGGTAATCGAATCGGGGCTCGGATTTCTGGGAATTACTGCTCCGCGCGAGATGCAGAAAGGAGAGAGTGATTGATGGGATGCATGGCATCCCATCAAAGAGCACAAAATTATTTTGCGAGCTCAGCCATTGCGAGTTCGCAGTCTTTCTTGATGCCTTTCTTGTAGATTTCCATCAGGACTTTGCAGCCCACCTGGTCGCCATCTGGTTTGCAGTTGGCTTTCTTGACTTTTGCGCCTTTCATACGGCCAGCGAGGTCTTTGCCCACAGCTGAACCTGCCAGCGCGAAGTTGTCCACAGTTGCAGCTGCCTGGATGTTAGCGCCGCGGCAGATTTCGATGACTTTACGCTGGCCGTCAATGCGGGCAGCTTCTTTGGCCATCGCTTCTTTTTGCAGAGATGTGTAATTGCCCTTGGGTGAAACACCGTCGCCTTTGACGATCAGTTTGTCTTCACCGATGAAACCCTCTTCGAGTGAGTCAACTGAACCTTCACCCTGGCTGATGTCCTGAAGCCCTTTTGTGCCACCACCGCAGTATGTTGCGAGGAAAGCGACCGCAAAAAGTGCTGAATACGCTACTTTCTTCATGTTTTCTCCTGTTCTCAAGTTTGCCTGGCTTGCGCCAGGTCGCCCGTTTGAGCTTTCAGCATGATTGCACGTCTGCCATCACGGGTCAAGCCTAAAGGCGGGCTATTTTTCAACTCCCGTTAGACGCCTTGAGGCGCAGAAAAGGTCGTTTTTTTCTGAAGGTTGTCGCTTTTATGGCGTTAATTCGCGACCATGTTGCGTAAGGCGCAACGCCTTTTCTTTCCCTGGACCCAAGTGGCTGCACAAGCTCTTCCTTGGCATAAGGATTACGCTCTCTTCATTTAATTGCCGCGCTGACTGAAACCTTCGTTCAGACGTATGCAGATCGTCGATCGCGAGGGTACAGCCGAAGAGGCAAAGAAGCTGGGGCTTAAAGACGGGGAATTCGAAATGATTGTCGGCCATCTCGGCCGTAAGCCGTCTTTTACCGAGCTCGCGATGTTTTCCGGCATGTGGTCGGAGCATTGCTCGTACAAGAATTCCATCCTTTTGCTGAAGAAACTTTACTCTGAGTCAGACCGCCTTCTGGCGCGTCCGGGTGAAGAGAATGCCGGAGCGCTCAGGATCAATGACAGGCAGGCAGTGGTCTTCAAAGTGGAATCGCACAACCATCCGTCGGCAGTCGAGCCCTACCAGGGCGCAGCGACAGGTGTCGGTGGTATCATGCGCGACGTCTTTACAATGGGAGCGCGACCGATTGCGACGCTCAATTCCCTGAGGTTCGGACATCCCTCCAAAGATGCACGCACAAGGTACCTGCTGCGCCGCGTGGTCAAGGGTATTGGCGACTACGGTAACAGCCTCGGGATCGCCAATACGGGCGGAGAGATTTTTTTTCACGAGAGTTATACGCGCAATCCTCTGGTCAATGCGATGACAGTCGGTATTGCCGATATCGAAAAGATGGCGACGGCGAAAATCCCCGGGCCGGGTAAATGGGTAGTCTATGTCGGCGCGAAGACAGGCCGGGACGGTATTCACGGCGCAAGTTTTGCCTCGAAAAATCTCAGCAAAGAATCTGAAGAGGAGCGCAGCGCCGTCCAGGTGGGCGATCCGTTTCTGGAAAAACTCGTCATGGAAGCGACGCTCGAATGTATCCAGAAGAAGCTGGTGCTCGCGATCCAGGATATGGGCGCTGCAGGTCTTGTCAGTTCATCTTCCGAGATGGCGGCGTCGGGTAATGTGGGAGTTCGTCTCGATCTCGAAAAAGTGCCCGCGCGCGAGACCGGTATGGTGCCATTTGAATTTATGCTCTCCGAAAGCCAGGAGCGCATGCTCATGGTGATCGAACCAGCAAACTGGGAAAAGGTAAAAGCAGTCTTCGACAAATGGGAACTCGACGCCGCGGTCATCGGTGAAACCACCGAAGGTAAGAACCTGCAGATTTTCATGGATGGCAAATGCTACGCCGACCTCACCGCAGAAATTCTCACCAAGAAGGCCCCGCGTTACGAACGTGAACAAAAGCCCGTTGCGATGAAGCAGGGCGCTGCCGATCTCGACCAGCTGCAGAAGTTGCTCGATAAATACGATGCAGCCGGCGTGACAAGACACTTCGCGAAACTTCTCTCACACCCGAACCTTTGCTCGCGCCAGCCGATCTACCGACAGTATGATACCGATATCGGTCTCAAGCGTGTGATCGGCCCAGGACAAAACGGCTGCGTCGTGCGCGTGCCGGAATCTGATTCTGCTCTGGCAGCCACGATCGATGGCAATGGCTACTACATTGCGATCGATCCTTACAAGGGCGCGCAGCATACAGTAGCTGAGGCCGTGCGCAACATTGCCGCGACAGGAGCCGAACCCATTGGTCTTACCAACTGCCTCAACTTTGCGAACCCGTATATTCCCGAGAACTACTGGTTTTTTGCGCAGGCTGTGACCGGTATGTCTGATGCCTGCCGCGAATTCAAACTGCCGATAGTAAGCGGCAATGTCTCATTCTATAACGAATCCGAAGATGGCCCGGTGCTGCCCACCCCAACCATGGGGGTCGTGGGCTTGCTGGAAAAGGCGCGCCACGCAGTGCCTGCGGCGCCTGCGGAGTTAAACTCGGAGCTCAACCTCTATCTCTGCGGCAAGTTTGTTCCTTCGCAGCAGGCAAGTCAATACCACTATGTAGAGGGCAAAGCACCCGGTGGCCCGCTGCCGATTTTGGATCTCAAAGCGGAGATAGCCGGCGCCAAAAAGATGGCCACGCTGGCTCAGGCAGGCGTACTTGCTGCGGCGATCGATCTCTCCTCCGGGGGCCTCATGCGCGCGGCGTGCCGCATGGCCTTTGCAGCGTTTGAATCGCTCGGTCAGATGCCTTCGCTGAGTCTCGACTTAGTTGCGCTGGGCAAGGGAATCGCCGATACGCTGCTTTTGGGCGAAACCGCGCACTGCTACCTTGTGGCAATCAGTGATGCGAACGCAGCTGCACTGGAAAAAGCGCAATCGGCTGATTTTCCGGTTGTGAAAATCGGTACTATGGAACCGCAGGGGAGCAAGCTCATGCTGAATAAACTGGCTTTGCCCTTGGATGAATTGTATGCTGCCTGGGCGGGCGGTTTGAAAGAGTTTTTCAGATAGCTTTCATAAGGGTAGGTGTAAAACCTACTCTTACGAAAGCCTGGCTTGCCGGAGAGGCAAAAATAGCATACCTTATCAATGAACATGCGCACTCCAGATTTTCCCATAGACAGGCAATTTATCGACCGCTGGTCGCCACGCGGCTTTGATGCAGCGAATAGTTTAAGCGCCGAAGAGTTGCATTCGCTCTTCGAAGCGGCGCGCTGGGCGCCGTCATCTTCGAACGAACAGCCCTGGAAGTTTTACTTTGCGAAAAATGCAGCGAGTCGCGCAAAATTTAATCATTTTGTCAACGAGACCAACCGCACCTGGGCAAGTCACGCAAGCGAGATCATCGTCGTCACAGCGCGCAAAAACTTTGCGGCGTCGGGGGCGCCCAATATGCATGCCTGGTACGACACGGGCGCGGCAGTCATGCAGCTTGTGCTTCAAGCGCAGCGTCTGGGTCTGGTTGCCAGGCAAATGGGGGGCATCCTGCGCGATGTCATCGAGCGCGAGCTCGGCATTGATATCTCGCAGGAAGATATCATTTGCTGCATTGCTATCGGCAAACAGGGCGGTACGGATCATCTGGTCGAAAAGCACCGCAGTCTCGAACACCCCAATTCGCGTAAGTCGCAGAGCGAATTCGTCATTGCGGTATGAGTACGACTCATTCTGCCGAAGTCTCGCGGCTTATTGAAACGTTACAGTTGGTCGCCCATCCGGAGGGAGGCTGGTACCGTGAAACCTATCGCTCCCCCTGGAAGACGGCCACACCTCTGGGGGAGCGTAATCTTGCGACGCTCATTTACTACCTGCTGCCAGTCGGCTCTGCATCGCGCATACACAGGGTCTCCTGGGATGAAATCTGGCTTTGGCAAGGCGGCGGAGTGCTGGATCTCAAGATGTATTCTGACCCGAATTTAGCCCCCGAATTAATTCGGGGGCTAAATGCGTTCTCGCCGCAGCAAGTGATACCGGCCGGCACATGGTTCAATGCCGTGGTGACCGAGGGGGACTACGTGCTTGCCGCGTGTCTGGTCGCACCGGGTTTTGAATTCGCGGATTTGGAATTTCGCTCCTTGCAGGGGTAGCAGGCTGTTGAAAAACAGCCACGAAGCAGGATGTTGAAACCGAGCGCAGCTG
>CAYOZO010000039.1:0-24573 GCA_964408405.1 uncultured Turneriella sp. | reverse complement strand
TACGGGAAAAAACTCGCAAAACACGTTGCGTAGCTGTCACCGATCTATCCGGGTTCTACATTTTGCGACATGTTCATGTCGTTTTCATTCTGACCTGGCAACTGCTGAAAATCCCGTTATCTCATGTCGGGAATAATATTGACGATCAATCCTGAAAGAGCATCGGTCTTTGTGCAGCGAAAGCTGGGGCGACGCAGGCCATGCACCACGATAGATGCCCCCACCCACTCCTCCTAACCTACTTCTTCCGGGATCGAAACTTCAGCTTTGCGAGCCGCTTCGCCACGGCTTGCACATCAAATTCCTCAGGATCAAATTCATCGCCATACCAGTCGAGCATCGCCTCGTGCTCAGGATGCTTGGGATCGCGCATTGCTTCGACAAATTGCTCATAACCGTAAGTGCCGCCCACATCGTCTGGCGGACAGGCGCGCCGACCTTCAAGCAGTTGAACTTGCGACGAGGCTTGTGGCAAAATTTTTTTCAGGATGATTTCATGCTCCCACGAATCGCCGAAATCGTAAACATACACGAACTTTCCTTTTGTTTCATCCGACAGAACATCGCTGAGTATATACTTGCGCTCGTCGAGCGAATCGGACGACTCAAATTCCATGCTTGATTGTGACGAAGGCTCATAGGTCTGCCGACCCTTCATGAACATATGCATATGGCTGTTGCTCCAACCCATGGCGACCTGAATGACGCCATGCAGCTCGTACAAAGTAATATTGCTCGGCACACGGATGCGGCGATAAATGGGGGGAGTGATTTTTTTGAGACGGATTTCTATTTCATACGTAGTAGCAACGTCAGACATGGGATAGCCTTGCGCCGGCCCTCAGGCTGATAACCAACTTTCGCAAGATCCGGGTCGCCGCCCGTAGCGCGCCTGCTTACCTTCTGCCCACCATGCCTCGACAAACCTTGCAGCCCAATCGCGCATTGCAAAGCGATCCTTGCGACCGGCAAATGCGCAGCAAGACAGACACGACACAGCTCAAATACTACCAGACAATTAAGCGCGTCATCGAATACCTCGATGCGATCTACCCACGCGAGGCCAATATGGCCGAGCTCGCGCAGCTTGCCGGTTTGTCGGAGTTCTACTTCAACCGGCTGTTTTCCACCTATGTCGGCATTCCACCCAAGAAGTACTTGCAGTTTCTACGCCGCGATTACGCGATGCGTGCGCTCGAAGAATCGGCTAACATGATCGAAGCGGCCTTTCGGGCAAACTTAAGCAGCACCGGACGTCTGCACGATCTTTTGGTAACTACTGAAGCCGTAACGCCCGGCGAATGGAAAAATCGCGGTGCTGGGCTTACTCTGAGATACAGCCTGCACGACAGCCTTTTCGGTAAGCTGTTTGTAGCAGAAACCGACAGAGGCATTTGCGAGCTGCAATTCTTCGATGGTGATGCAGCGCCGCTTGTCGCATCGCTTCGGCTGCGCTTTCCTAAAGCGATGATCGAATTGCATGCAAAGCCGGCATTTTCCGCTGCGGCGATCTTTGACGGGAAAACGCGCTGGAAAATACATCTCATGGGAACAAACTTTCAGCTCAAAGTCTGGCAGGCCCTGCTCATGATTCCCGAAGGGCGTCTCGCCTCTTACAGTGACGTTGCCCTGGCTGCGGGTAATGACAAGGCCGTCCGCGCCGCAGCATCGGCAATAGCACAGAATCCAGTTGCTTACCTGATTCCCTGCCACCGGGTGATACGCAAAACCGGCGCATTCAGTGACTACCGCTGGGGCGCAGCGCGCAAGCGCATGCTCATCGCGCACGAAGCAGCAAGATTTAAGGATACATCAAGTACTTCTTCCGTTCTTCCTTGAATGCCTCGATGTCTTTTTTGGTCAGCTCTATGAGTTTCTCGACGCGCTCGCCCTTAGCGATCTGCTCGATGAAGCCCGTATCGCCCACGCCATTGGCTATGCGCTGCCAGTTTTTTTCGCGTGATCTTTCCGGCAGCTCTTTGTAGATCTCCCGCGCTATTGTCAGCAGCGAGCGCATGGGGTCAACCTTGCGCCGGTTCGTGACAACCATCTTGAACCCACGGCAGAGTTGATTCGCATACGCAGAGCGTTTGGGTTTAAACTTCGCAGCGTAGAATTTAAGACCAGGTAATCGGGCGGAGTTCAGAGCCTTCACGATTCTTTTTGCTTTGTCTAAAGGCGCTCCGTAGAGCTGAAACGGATGAGTCGTGCCGCGACCGACGCTGATGTTCAACGCTTCGAGCGCGCCTGCCAGGTGATAGCCGAGCACCGATTGCATGCTCGTGATGCTCGGGCTCGGGTTGCGCCAGGGCAGACCGGTTTCATCGTAAAACATCTTGTGGCTGTAGTTTTTCATCTTCACCACTTCGATGTCAGCGCCAATATTGAAGTGCGTGTTATAGAACGTTGCGAGCTCCCCCATCGTCATCGCATGCGCAATGGGAATCGGATAGTAGCCCGCAAAACCGCCGTGAAACTTGCTCTCGAGAGCCGGGCCGTACACGCCGAGGGGTGCTGCCATATTGGGGCGATCGAGTATCAGCATTTTCTTGCCTGCAGCTTTTGCGGCCTTCATGGCGAGTACCATCGTCGTGGCATAGGTGTAGAAGCGCAGCCCGATTTCCTGGATATCGAAGATGATGAGGTCCACGTCGGAAAGCTCTTCGACTGTGGGAGCTTTCTTGTTCTTCTGGTAGAGGCTGATAATCGGCAGGCCCGTCTTGTCATCCTTCTCGCCCGAGACATGCTCGTCAAATTTGCCGCGCACGCCGTGCTCGGGCGAGAAGATTTTCATAACCTTGAACTTCGGGTGCAGCAGGTCGATGATGTGGCGGCCTTTGCGGTCAATTGCACTGTGGTTCACCACGAGAGCCAGGCGCTTATTTTTTAATACAGCGGGATTTTTGATGAGCTCATCCAGACCCGTGCTCACTTTCCTGGGCGCGCCCTTGCGTTTCGCGGCCAGTACTTCCACCGGAAAAGCAGCAAATAATAGCGCCACGAGGCCTAAGTAAGAAATCCGTCGCTTAGTCATCGCATTCATTATCGGCAGTACGCAGTGGCTGTAAAGTACCTGTGCGCTAAGAGCCTGTGCGCTAACTCATGCAAAAAGCAAAAAGGCGATTTTTTGCGCGAACCGGGGCCGCGTTTCGCCTGAACATTTGCGATAATCGGACGCGGCTTGCGCGAAAAATCGCTCCGGCAAGTTGGCGCACAGGCTCCTAAATGCATTTACCACAGGTCAAAAATTTTATTTTTCTCCGGCGTGTCCAGTTCCTCATCGGTTCACTCTTTGGTTCTACTCGTGCACTGTCCCGACCAGCCCGGCATCGTGGCCCGCATCTCGAACCTGATCTTTGCCTGTGGCGGCAATGTTACGCAGCTCGACCAGCATACCACGTCGCCCGAAGAAGCACAGTTCTTCATGCGCATCCGCTTTGATCTCGCCGAGGCCAACCGCGAGCGTTTCGACCGCGAAGGGGCGGTGATTGCGCAGGCCATAGGCGGCACGTGGCAGGTCTTTGATATGACCGTCCCCCAACGCATGGTGATCCTCGTATCCAAATTCGACCACTGCCTGTTCGACCTGCTCTACCGCTATTCATCAGGCGAGTTTCATGTGCAGATTCCGCTGATCATCTCCAACCACGCAGACCTCAAGCCCGTTGCCGATAAATATGAGATCCCCTTCGAGCACATACCCGTTACGGCGCAGACCAAAGCGCAGGCAGAGGCGCGCATTCTCGACCTCGTGCGGGGGAGCTCAGACCTGCTGGTGCTGGCCCGCTACATGCAGATTCTGACTCCTCAGTTCATTGAGCAGTACCCCGGTGAAATCATCAACATCCACCACAGCTTCTTACCCTCTTTCAAAGGAGCGTACCCCTATGAGCGAGCATACGAGCGCGGTGTGAAACTCATCGGCGCGACCGCACACTACGTCACCGCCGACCTCGACGAAGGCCCGATCATCGAGCAGATGGTGACACGCGTCTCGCACCGCGACACGGCAGAAGATATGCGCCTCAAGGGCAAAAACCTGGAGAAGCTCGCGCTGGCATCTGCCGTGCGCTGCTCACTGGAGCGCCGTATCATTCGGTACAAAAATAGGACGGTGGTGTTTTCCTAGCAGGCTGTTGAAAAACAGCCACGAAGCAGGATGTTGAAACCGAGCTTAAGCTGCAGACAGCCCCTCACCATAGCATGGTGAGGGGCGTTTCGCAAGCGGTTCGCATCGCGAATCGCGGCGTCTGCAGCGAGCACGGGATTTTTTCAACATCCTGTTAGACTTCAATACTTCAAGCTGGCTGAGCAAACGCCGAACAAACTCTTTTGCCAAAGTGGCAGAATCGCGTTCGATATAGCGGGCGATGTCTTCGAGATCGTCGGCGAACTTTGCTGTGAATCTCAGCTCAGCCATTTGCCGAGACGCTGGCGCAACGCGTCTTCTGACATGACCTTGCTCTCGTCAGCATCGGCAAGCCCCTGATCAAGGTTTTTCAGAAATAGAATCTTCTCTATGACTGCTTCGGCCTCAACCTCGGCGGGCATCTGCTCGATGGTCGACATGATCGCCCGCTTGTGCATAGATGCTTGTGGCTGCTTCAAATCGCTGTGTCAACAGTTTTAGCAATACTCTGAAAAAGTCGCCCGTTCCGCAAGAACGCCGCGATTTCCTAACGAAATCGCTCGCAAAACGGCCATAAATGGCCTGTTCTCGCGCAACGCCCGCGCCTGTTCAGCGCGGTTCGCACCTTTTTCAGAAATTCCTTAGGTCACGAAATCCGCCTGCCCACCTGCCAGACCAACAAACCGGCAAGGTAAGCCAGCCCCGTCAGCGTAAAAAACACAATCACGGCCCAGCGCGTGCTCATCAGTTCGCGCCGGATGGTGGCAAGCGTACTCATGCACTGTGCGCACAGAGCGAAGAATACCATAATCGTAATAGCCAGCAGTGCCGAATAAACGGGCGTTCCATCGGGTCGCTTTTCACTCATGAGTTTTTTTCCCAGCGCGGCGGGGTCGTCTTCGGCATCGGTCACGCTGTAGATGATGCCGAGTGTCGAAATAAAAACCTCGCGGGCGGGAAAAGCCGCCAGTATGCCGACAGAAATTTTCCAGTCAAAGCCGAGTGGGCGAAATAACGGCTCAACCGCGCGACCAAACCTTCCAAGAAAGCTGTCGCGCAGATACGCCGCGCGTAATTGACCATCGAGCTCGCTCCTCAAAGTCTGCTCTTTTTCGCCTGCAGGATCATTACTCACGAGCGCCACTACCTTTTCCAGCGGCAGTGCTTTTAACTTGGCGAAGCGAACGTACTCAGATTCTGCGGTGTCGCGTGAGTGTGGAAAATATGCCAAAGCCCAGATCACAATCGACAACGCAAAGATCACTCCCCCCACGCGCTGCAGAAAGTCTTTCGCCGCATCGTAAACCCGGCGCCTCACGTTGGGCCAGTGCGGCAGATGATACTCTGGCATCTCGAGAATGAAGGGGCTTGTTCCGGTTTTAAGCACCTTGCGATTCAAAAGCCAGGCCAGCGGCATCGCCACGGCAATACCGACGAGGTGCATACCAAAGAGAGCAACTGCGGCCCAGAGCGCGCCGAAACGCGGCTCGATGAAGGCGCCAATAAAAAGAACATAGACGGGCAGGCGCGCCGAGCATGACATGAGCGGCGCAATCAGAATCGTCGCCATACGCGCGCGGTCGGTCGGCATCACGCGCGCCGAAAGAATTCCCGGTACCGCGCAGGCAAAACTCGACAACAGCGGAATAAACGCGCGGCCGTTGAGCCCCGACCAGCCGAGCAGTTTGTCCATGAGAAATGCAGCGCGCGCGAGATAACCCGTCTCTTCGAGGAGCGCGATAAAAAGAAAAAGAATCATGATCTGCGGCAGAAAGACAAGTACCGAACCCGCGCCGGCAATGATACCGTCAGAAACCAGCGACGCGGTTACAGGGTAAGCCGCAAGCGCAGCACGCGCCACCTGCGCAATCGACTTCATGCCGTTGTCGATGGCATCCATCACCGGCTGCGCGCCGGCATAGATACTGAAGAACATCGAGCCGATGATTACGCAGAACGCAATCAAACCGAATACCCGGTGCGTCAGCACTGCATCAATTTTTTTCGTGAGGGAGTTCGTAACTTCTGTCTTTTGCACCGCCCTGCGCAGTATCTTGTCGATCGCCGCATAAATTTTATCGATATCGCCCTGTAGGGGTAGGTTTACCTGTGGTGAGCTCTGTCGAACCAAACCTACCCCTACAGGGCGCGGCGCAGGTCGCGCAGCAATTTCTCCAATCTCATGAATCAACGCCTCAATATGCGCCTTCGTCGCCATCGTGACTTCGACCATCTTGAGCCCAAGCGCTTTCTCGAGTGCCGCAAGATCGATCGTATAGCCGCGCCGCGCGGCGATGTCGCGCATGGTGAGCACAGCTATCGTCGGACGACCGAGCTCTTTCAGTTGCAGCGCAAGATATAATGAACGTTTGAGGTTACCCGCATCGAGCACCACGATGTTGAGATCAGGCACACGTTCGCGCCCCGCATGCCCCGTCAGCACGCGCTCGGTGATTTCTTCGTCGGCCGATTTGGGTTTAAGGCTGTAGGTTCCGGGTAAATCGATGATCTCGATATTGTCATGATCCCGCAGGCGTCCGGTTTTTTTTTCGACAGTGACTCCCGCGTAATTGCCTGTGCGCTGCCGGGCGCCGCAGAGCGCGTTAAAGATGGTTGTTTTACCGCAATTCGGATTGCCAATGAGCGCAACACGGAAGGTCTCGCGCTCCCCTCCACCTGCGCTCTGTGGGGTGGGTGAGGCCTGCCCTGAGCTTGCCGAACGGGTTTTCATGAAACGAGCACTCCCTCGAGGTCTGCGCGACGCACGATTATCGGAGCATCGAGCACCTGCAGAATCATAGGGTCACCGAAAGGCGCAAGCTTCACCACTTCGACGCGTTCGCCCTTCACGAGACCGATCTCAGCCAACCTCTCGTGGTGTAGCGGCGTTTCGAGAATCACTCCCCCTTCGCCAGGCGCAAGGTTCGCGAGGCTGCGCGCCGTCGGCTGCGGGGCTTTCTTTTTGGCAGAGGGAGTTTTTGTTTTTTTCACAATTGGGTCCCTGGGAAACGGCTGCGCATGGCGCTTAAAGGACGCGGTGTCGCGCATTTGGCACAGCCCGCCTGCCTGCGCGTGCGCAGAAAGTAGCGCACGAGGTAAAGTGCGGCAAATGCGAGAATGCCACCGGCAAGGAGGTAATCGAGCATACTTGCAGCCCGCGTTTCACGACCCGCCGTCAAGTTAATTGAGAATGATTGTCAATTCAGATCCTGTGCGCGATCTATTCCAAAACCAGAATCTTTAGCGACTCAAGCAGCTGCTGTTGATTCTTCGGCGACAGTACACCGCGCTGCTCGACAAAACGCCTGTTGTCAATCGAGCGCACCTGATCGACCAGAATGTCAGACGCGCGCTTAAGCCCCGCGGACTTTAGATCAACATGCACGCGCAGGATTTCTGCTTTGGGGGCAACCTTGGTAGAAATCGGACAGATAATAGTGCTGGGATGTACCCCATTTGAAAGATCGGTCTGGACAACAACTACTGGGTGCTTCTTGCCTGGCTCAGTACCGTAACGAGGATTCAGGTCAGCGATATAGATTCCGAACTTTTCAATTCTCATGCAAATCCGCTAAACGCTCAAGTTCTTTTAGAACGGCCAGCGAATGAGCAGCCACTACTTTAGATTCGGCCGCAAGCTTCTCTCTCAATTCACGTCGCCGCTCCAGAGCATTGTAAGCCCTGATAGCTTCGTTAATATACGCATTGCGCGAAATCTTTCGGCGCTTAACGATTTGATCAGTTGCATCGAGAACATCTTCATCTACCTTGAGCGACATAGCTTGCATGGTATCACCTTTAGTGATACCATAATGATATACGTTGAGACCGTCAAGAATTTTTGAAATCCCTGAAGCAGGTTTCGGAAAGAGCTTCAGGCTGCTGCCGGCCGCTGGCCAGGCAACGCCCGCAGCGGCAGCTTTTCCGGAACCTGCTTCGGGCTCCTTCTTCAGGAGCCTGCTAGAACATACTTTCGAGAAACCGCCCCATGCGCTTCTTACCCAGCGCAACAGTGGGCTTGCCATCTTTCAGCGCCTGCTCGCCCGCTATGAATACATGCCGGGCTGCGGCGCCTTCGTTCACGATGCGGTCGAATTTGAAACCTTTGCTCCAGGGTTTGAGTGTAACCTTTTCGAGTGAGTCATCAAGGCGCTTCGGGTCAATCACCACCACGTCTGCCTGCGCGCCCGGCTTCAGAACTCCCGCATCGAGGCCGAACCACCCGGCAAGCTCGCCGGTGAGACGCCAAACTGCTTTTTCGACCGGCATGATCGGTTTACCCAGAAGCTCCGCATCGCGCACCTGCTTCAGCATGCGCAACGGAAAGTTGTAGAACGCCATGTTTCTTAAGTGGGCGCCGGAATCGGCAAAGCTCATCAGTGTCGCCGGGTTTTTCATGATCTCGGCGACCTTTTCGGGGCGGTGGTTCGCAAGGCAGGTATGCCAGCGAATGTCTCGATCGTAATTCAGCAACAGATCGAGAAAAGTATCAATCACATCCTGTCCGCGCTCTGCCGCAACTTGCGCAAAGCTTTTTCCGACCACAGTCTTGTCAGGGCACGAGAGAATCGTCGTGTCAGCGAGATCGCGGTGCCACACTTTTGGCGCGAGTTTGCGTAACAGGTCTTTCTTGAAGCGCTTGCGGAATTCCCGATCAGAGAGCAGCGCTTTCCGGCGCGTCGGATCTTTTGCCGCATCGCGAATTTTCTGCCCGGCAAAGAATTCTTCAAAAAGGACGGAATCCCAGCCATCGTAATAGAGATCGAACGGCACAGGCGGGGACTGCCAGCGAAAATTGCCGCGAAAAACTTTGTTCGCAAGCCAAGAAACAAATTGCGCAAGACCAAGCACGTATGGATCGGCTTTCAAATCCATCATCGTGATCACCGTTGTGCGCAGAGGTTCGCGCGCAATGCCGCCGCTCGCGAGCGCCATGCCGAGAACGTTGACACGCGTGATCAGATTGGGCGCGGATTGATGGATGCGGTGGCGACGGCGCAGCATCTCGAGCAGCGGCTTCTTTTCTGCGCGGCTGGCATAATAGCTCGGCAGCGACGCAGACCACTCGCGGTCGCCGTCGAGGCGATCCCATGGGTTGGTCATACAGCTCATACCCAAGAAGCCTGCGTCGAGCGCCTCGGCGAGATGCGACTGCATCACCTTTTGCTCTGAGGCTGTGGGGCGCTCGGTTGTGACCGAACGGTTAAGCCCCATCGCCCGCACTCGCAGGTCGCTGTGGCCCATGAAGCTCGCGACGTTTGGCCCCAGTGGATGTTTATCGATCCATTTGCGGTAGCCTGCGGGAGAATCCCATTTCTTAATCCTCTTCAGTAGCGGCAAGACTACTTCGCGTGGCACAGCCTCGACCCGCGTGAACATATCGGCGCAGTCTTCGGGCGCTGAGCAAACAAAGCTCACCGAGCAGCTCCCCACCACGACACTCGTTACGCCGTGGCGCACCGATTCGGTTAGGCCAGGCGAAAGCGCAATCTCGGCGTCATAGTGCGTATGCGTATCCAGGAAACCGGGCGTGACCCACATGCCCTTCGCACTGATCTTTTTCACATCGGCGGTCTTGATCGTACCGCGTGGAGCGATCGCAGCAATCTTGCCATCTTCAATCAGCACATCGGACTCTGTCGGTTTGCCTCCGGTGCCATCATAGACGAGCCCGTTTTGGATCAGTGTCTTCTCCCGCATAGCCCATGGAACGGCGATCTATGATTACGCGTCAATCGCAAAGACCCTTTGACGCTGCCAGAGCAAAAGCCAGGCGACAAAATTGTCAGGTCGTTCAGTCTTTTTTACTGTGCACGCTGAATTGCGCACCGAATTTTCCCGCCATGAAAGCCCACGTACTGGAAAACAGTTTCGGCATTGAGAATATTCATCTGCGCGAGCGCGAAGTGAGGGATTTAGACTCGCACGAAATCCGTATCGCGATGAAAGCGGCGTCGCTCAATTTTCGCGACTACCTGATGGTGACTGGAAACTATAACCCAAAGCTCAAGCTGCCCCTCATACCGCTCTCTGACGGTGCGGGCGAGGTTGTGGCTGTCGGCAAGGCGGTGACCCGCTTCAAAGTAGGCGATCGGGTGATGCCGACGTTTTCGCAGAACTGGATTGCCAGACGTCCTTACTCCGACGATTTGCGCAAAAGCACGCTCGGCGGCCCGCTCGACGGCACTGCCTGTGAAATGATGCAGCTGCCCGAATGGGCGGCGGTGGAAATTCCCGAAGGCTTGAGCTACTCTGAAGCGGCTACCCTGCCCTGCGCTGCGCTCACCGCGTGGTCATCGCTCGTGACCATGAACCAGGCAAAGCCCGGCGAATACGTGGTCGTGCTGGGCACAGGCGGCGTATCAATCTTCGCTCTGCAATTTGCCAAAATGCTCGGTTGCAAAGTCATAGCGACCTCTAGCTCCGACGACAAGCTAAAGAAGGCCGAAGAGCTCGGCGCCGACTACACCATTAACTACAAAGACAAACCCGACTGGGCGAAAGAAGTGCGCAAGATCACGAAGATGCAGGGCGCCGACCACATCATCGAAGTCGGCGGCGCCGGCACGCTCGAGCAGTCGATTCGCGCGGTGCGCATGGACGGGGTGATCAGCCTCATCGGCATTCTCGCGGGTTCGTCGAAAGAACTGAACCTGCTGCCGATTCTGATGCAGAACGTGCGCATGCAGGGCATTCTCGTCGGTGGCCGTGAAGCGTTCGAAGACATGTGCCGCGCGGTCGCGGCGAACAAGCTGAAGCCCGTGATCGACAAATCCTTTGGTTTCGGCGAACTGCAAGATTCGATACGCTATCTTAAGAGCGGCAGCCACTTTGGAAAAGTGGTGGTTGAGGTGGGGTAAGTATCTGCACAGGGTGCTTTAAAGGGCGCTGTCTGGGTTACGGTGTTCAGTATTCTCTCAGATCTTCGCTCAGCATGCGAATTTCCGGACCTTCCTGCGCCATTACTGCAAGCCCGTACTTTCTTGCCTCTTCGATCGCCTCGACGGGAATCGAGGTCGAGGCTACTGCGCCAACGAGTTTCTTATCCGAAAATTGCGGAAAAATTTCCTTGAAGCGCGGTAATGCCTCAGTCGCGAATTTTCTCACTGCCTCGGGATGTAAGCGGTATTTGACTTCGACGAGGCCAATATAATCGCCGTTTTGCAGCAGGATATCATACTCGTATTCGAAGCCCTTGCGCGATGCGCCTTTGTAGTGCGAGTGTAAACTGTCAAATTGGATCGCGCCCAGTTGAGGTCGTTTTTCGAGTGCGGCGATGAACAAGTCTTCTGCAAAATAACCATTGTTGTTGCTAATTCCGCCTACTATGTCGCTCAGGCGGTCTAGTTTTCGCTCTAGCCGTCGATCGGTCAACGAGAGCTCAGCGCTTAGACGATCCAATTTCTCATCCAGGCGCTTATCCGTCAGCAGGAGTTCCGCACTCAACCGATCCAATTTCCTTTCGAGGCGGCCATCGGTTTCGACCAGACTGGCGCTGAGTAACTGCAGTTTCTTTTCCAGGCGCGCGTCAGTCTCGGCGAGCTTAGCGCTCAATGATTCGAGATTTTTCTGCAGACGGGCATCGGTTTCGCGCAACTGGCGATCTGTTTCTGCCTGACTGGCCCGGAGTGATTCCAGGCTTTTCTGCAGCCGTGCGTCCGTCTCGCGCAATTGGCGGTCAGTTTCTTTCTGGCTTTCTGCCAGCGAGGCGACCAGCGCTTTGAGCTCTGCATCCGTCACAAGTGGAGTACAACCCGTAACGCTGCTACGTCAATGAAATTCTTAAATCCAGACACGCAGAGATTTCTCGCTCGGACAGCTGCGGCAAACCTGCCAAAGCCGCATACCCGCAGCAGATTCACCCACCAAAGACGCACGGTAGGAGCGAGGGTGGTGCATTCAGCCGCATGACGAAAACTGGCACCCCAAATGACATCTGTGTCATAATGCAGGATAGGGATGCAGCGGCTTTTGCGACATATTCCGTTGTTCTTACTTCATTTTTGCGTCACCAGCAACTGCTTCTACACGGAGCAAAAACTACCCTCCGCCATCGGCCCCTCGCCCGAAGCCGACGGCTGGGCGGCAAATCCTGACCTGAGCTACGATTTTTCCATTCGTAACATTGCCGCGACGGTTAACGGCACGACGGTCACGATTACGTGGGAGAGCGAATTCGAATCGGATTCACTTGTCGAATGGGGAGTTCAGGACTACGACGACCACAGAAACTATCTCGCAGAGCACACCAAGCTCCACCGGGTTGTTCTGACGAACGTTCCCGAGGGACGCTACCGCTTTCGTGTCACGTCAACCACGCGCCAAACAACACTCAAGGCGCAAGTGGATCACCTTGGCAATCTGGGTTTCCATGTACGGATTTTTCCCTCGGTCAGCAATATTTCTGCCGTAACGAATGCGGGTGCGCGAACGCTCACGGTCACGTGGACGACCGATCGCGATGCAACGGGCGTACTCGAATTGGGAAGCGACACCAATTTCGGCGACCTGCGCGCCGAAGAGACAGCAACCGGCAATACGCATTCGATCACAGTCACCGTACCTTCATATGGCACGACCTACTACTACCGGCTGCTCTCCTATGACGAGGAAGGCGATTTAACGTTAAGCGACAACAACGGCGCGGGTTTCACGGTACTGATCAACCAACCCGCGCCGCCCCCGCCCCCAGACGGCACTAACAGCGCGCCCTACATTATCAATACCAGCACGATATCGACCACGCCGGTAAACTACACGCACAGCGCGAATACTGCAACGAGCACGCAGAACCTGATTGATCGCTACTACCCAGCGACGCAAAAAGAAGAAGGAAATGAGGTAGTCTATACGTTTACGATCATGAAGCCAGTCGAATTCAAGGCACAGCTCACTGCCGGGGGAGTTGCCACCTCAACGGTCGATAACGATCTGCACCTTTTAACTGACCTTACGACCTCGACCAGCATTCCTGGCGTGGATTTCAATACTTTCCGCACGGCGACGCTTTATAGCTCGAATGCTCAGCACCGCAATGACGTCGCGATACCCAACGGCTCGCCGAGCATTACGCTCCCCGCCGGCACTTATTACCTTGTCGTCGACGGCTTCAAGAATGCTTCGGGCACAATCAAGAATGGCCCCTTTACTCTGCACGTGCAGATGACTGAAATCAATAACGCGGATATTGTGATTAACATTGGCACTCTGCCCTATACCTACGTGGACAACACGCGCTCCACCGCGACTACAGGAGCGCCGGATAGTATTAACTACTACCCGGGTTATGCGCAGAACGAATCGGGGCCCGAATACGTTTATACATTTACTGTACCGGCCGGCAAGAAGTACCGCGTGACGGCGACGCTTACGGGCATGGCGACGGGTGTCGATATCGACATCCACCTGTTGTCGGCGCTGAACCCGCTCACGGTGCTGGCACGCCATGACAGCAGCCTGACCCAGGTACTCGAGGCGGGCACGTACTATTTGGTCGCCGATACCTACGTCAATTCGTCGGGCGTCGAAAAAAAGGGAGCTTATACTCTGACGGTGCAGTTTGTTGACGAGACGAACTTAACCGTGACGCAGCGCGTGGTACAGGGGTATCTCACCTATTGGTCGAGCTCCACTACCGGAATACAATGGGATAAACTCACGCACCTGCTCTACTTCTGCATGGAACCCAACGCCGATGGCAGCATCAAATCAATGCACGGCTGGGATACCACGACCGCCGTCACGACGGCGAAAAATAACGGCGTCAAGGTTCTTCTGTCCGTGTGCCTGTTTGGCACTGCAGACATCGCCACGATGGTAAACTCTGCCACCAACCGCGCGCGCATGATTTCGAATATCGTCACCAAGGTGAAGGCGCGCGGCGCGCACGGCGTCGATCTCGACTTCGAAATTCCGGGTAAGACTGCCAAAAACGGGCTGACAACGTTTGTGCAGGAACTCCGCGCAGCATTCAACGCCGAAGGCAACGCGCCCGACGGAGAGCCCTACCGTATTCACATGGCGCTGATGCCGATCGACTGGGCAGGCGCTTATGACATTGCCAATTTTATTAACTATCTCGATTACGCGATGGTGATGAGCTACGAGGGCCACAGCGCCTCGTCACCGCAAGCAGGCCCAACGAATAAGCTCTACTCGCCGGTTCCGCCATGGTCGCACAATTTTTCCTACCAGTACTTCTTCGACCATTGGATTGGCAAAATGGGTTCTGCCAATGCGCACAAGCTTTTAGGCGGTGTCGGCTACTACATGCAGGACTACGCGACGCAGAATTTCTCGATTCCTTCCTCGAGCCTCGGCAGCAGCTATGCCAAGACCAAAATGTACTACCAGATCTTACCACTCGTGAAGTCGCTTACCCCCGATGGTACGAACACAATTCTCGGTTATGAAAACTCCATCAAGAACCCGTACTACTTCTACAAAAAGGACGGAGTGCACCACCAGGTTTGGTATGATACCAAAGAAAGTCTGAAAACCAAATACGCCTATATCCAGTCGCGCAAAATGGGCGGCATTGGTATCTGGGCGCTCAACTACGACAAGGGCCTCACTGATACATGGCAGGCAATTGCCGAGAGCTGGTGGTAAGGCAGCAACAAGAAAAACTTGACCCGCAGCAGTGGCCGGGGCAACTTTGACAATGCAAGAGGGTATGCGTATGCGAATGAAAACTGCAATCCTGCTATTATTCATGATCGTGTTAGCGACAGCCTGTGGCGGCGGCAGCGCGTCTGGCACGGCTGGCGGCGATGCAGGCGCTGGCGGCGGCGGTAGCAGCGACACGACTGCTCCAACGCCTGGCACAGCTATTTCCTTCAGTGGGATTTCGGACACAACCATAACTGTTTCGTGGGGGGCTGCTTCGGACGCAGTGACTCCCGCAGCAAATCTGCAGTACCGGCTGGTACGTGCGGCAACGAGTGCAGAAATTGATACCGTTGCTGAGGTGGATGCGGCAGGCGGCGGTGTAACTGTCATAGACGACTACACAACAAACCTGACTTCGCGTAACGTGACTGGCCTTACGGCAAGCACCACCTACTTCTTTGCTGTCGTTGTGCGCGATGCGGCTGGAAACAAGGCAATTTATGCGCCTGCCAGCCAGGCAACCTCTGCACCGGGAACAACCGCTTCACCAGTCTTTAATCCCGCACCGGGAACTTTCGGCACGGCCCCGAATCTGCAGATGACTTCCTCAACCAGCGGCGCCATCATCTGCTATACTTCTAATGGCGCAACGCCGCAATGCAACGGAGCGAAGACCGGCTGCACCACAGGCACACTCTACTCTACGGCCATTGTCGTGAGCACAACTGCCACCTACAAGGCAATCGCCTGTAAAAATGGTAACACCGACTCGTCGGAAACGAGCGGGCTTTACACGATAGACACGACAGCGCCAGCAGTTGCATCGACCAGCCCGGCGAATAATGCCACGAATGTGGCGACGGGTACCACGATATCTGTAACATTCTCAGAAGCCATGACCCCATCTACGATTAAGGCGGTCACCGGCGGCACGAGCTGTACTGTGGGCTCGCCAACTATTCTGGTTTCAGCGGACAATTTCACGACCTGTGTGCCGATGACTTCTGCGACGCCTTCAACAGGCGATAACACTACTTTTACCATGACGCCGTCTGCTGCGCTGAGCACCGCGACCACCTACAAGATTCGCGTGACCACAGGCGTCCAGGATGCTGTAGGCAACACCCTCGCGTCACAATTTGAGACCTCAACGGGATTCACCACTGCGCTTGCCCCGGCGCTCACCATCAGCAGTTTCACTCCGGCTTCGGGTACTTACAATACCTCGCAGGCAGCAACCGTCACCACCGCAGAAGGCGGAGCGACTATCTGTTACACGACGGACGGCAGCAACCCGACTGCCACAACGCCGGGCACGTGCGACCAGTCTTTTGTCAACGAAGGCCAGACGATTGCTGTCAGCGCCTCGATGACCCTGAAGGTGCTGGCGACCAAAGTAGGCCATGCGAATTCGAGTGTAGAGCAGCGCACTTATACAATCCAGCCGCTTGTGACGAGCACAACACCGGCTGATGGCGCCACAGGGCTTGATCCCTTCGGTGGCACGATCACGATCACCTTCAGCAAAACGATGAGCCGTTCGAGCGCAAGCTTCAACGCAACCGACGGAGCCTGCACCGGCAACATACAGGTCTCAGCCGATAACTTTGCAACCTGCATTGGTTTCACGATACCCGCAGGTAATTCAGGCTTCTTTACCCTGACTCCTGCAGCGACGCTCCCGAGTGCGACGACTTACAAGGTGAAAGTCACCAACACACTTACCGATACCTCTGCCAATGCGGTAGCTCCCTTCGAGCACACCACGGGCATCAAGACGCGTTACTACCGCACCGAAGCGATCGACGGCACGAATAACTTTGTCGCAGGTGAAACCTTCGCGACCGCCCAGGGCGCCGCGGGAGATATCTATGTAACGGCCGATGCCACATACCTCTACGTTGGTATGCGTCATTCGAGTATTCAGGCTCCAAATACCGGTAGTGGCAACAAGTTTGTCTATTTCACATTTGCTACCGATCTAAACGATGCAAATGGACTCAATACCTCGAGCGACAATAAGGCTAAATTTGGTACTACGTCGAAGATGCGCTGGCACTGGAAGACACGCATCGACGGCTTAAACTTCACCGAATACCGCCAGGCAAACGGCACCGACTGGTCAACGACCTGGGACAACAACAAGAACGACTGGCGGACTGCAGGCTATGTCGAGGCACGCATTCTGCTCACGGAATTTGGCGGCACTGCCCCGAACTCCTTAAAGATCGCAGCCTATATCATCGACTACAACGGCGACAGCGGCAATGGCTGGTTGTACAACCTGCTTTCTGGCGCCACGGAAGGTTCTGGCGCTACCCCCAGGGATCTGGTGAAGTATATCGACCACAACCGTACGCTCTCGACAAATCCAAACGCGACTGCAACGGGGAATTTCTGATGGGGCAAGCTCAGGAAATACTAACCCCGATGCACTAATAGAGAATAATGTCCAAGAAATTCACAAAGACGTCTCCAGAGAAACCAAAACTTCTAGTTAGGCAGGAGATCCTAGAAAATGGCCAGTGATTATGATGTTGTCTATGATCGAGTAGAAAAACAACTCGGTAAGCATAAGGAGAAAATTCTTAAAGAATTGCCATACAATCCGCAAGTACTAAAGACCGCCTTTCAAGAAGTCCGGCGAGAATCCGGCACATTCAGTACATGGGGGGATGTTTTTCGTGGTGACCCCTCGTTACAAACGCGCTTCCTCCACGAGGCTAATCAATTCGCTCGCAACCGACGAAAAGAAGACTGGCGGATCCATAGTATGACTGATGCGCTTAAGATCCTCGGCCAGAGACGCACGGTAGAAATCCTGGAAAAATCTCTTGCTGATGACATACTGGAAAAATTCAAGAATATCGATTACAAGGAATATGAGTTGATATGGCATGAGTGCTATTTTATGGCCGCAATAGGCAAATCCCTAGCACCAGGTTTCAATATTTCCGAACATGAAGCATACAGCCTCTGCCTCTTAGCAAACATCGGCCACATCGTACTCGCACAAATCTTTGGGGCAAAGTATCTCTACGCAATAATCAAGAATGAACAAAGGCTCCTGAATTCTGATTTCAACGTCATCAAGACCGAACGCGAAGAGTTCTTGGGTATCACACATACCGATGTCGGTTATTGGTTCTTGACTTTTTTAGGAATCGGCTCCGAATTTGCAACAGCAGCTTACCGACATGAATTCCCGGATCCGGATCAACTAAAGAGTGTCCGTCATCAATTGGTCGTGTACGCGAATCAGATTTCTTCTTACTTAACCAGAGAATATCTTACCGAACATCTCGTAACAGACGTACTCGAGGAAACCGTGATTGATGAACTTGAGCTAAAGAACAACAAACTGCGCTTAACCCAAATAAAACGTCTGCAGACACGCTTTGGCTTTAGTCGTGAAGAAGCCGCAATGCTACTCAATCAGGCAAAACTAGAGGTTATCCAACTAACTCAATCAAGAACCAATAGTCAAAATAGCGTTCTGAAACAAAGCGATTACATCAAGGCACTGGATGAACTTGGAAACTCAAAAAACGAAATCTTAGATAAAATGTTGTCAACTTTAGATTTATCAGTCACCAAGTATTTACCCTACCCGTTGGCAATAGATTATGCGCGCCTGCAGGATCGAAAGGAACGGCAGCTCAATGATGGATTGGAAATACCTTCCATCGCAACCTCCATCGCGGAAAACTATACAACTATCATGAATTGTACTATATTGGCGTACCTGTACCACACAAGAAGGGAATCCTTAATAAATGAGCTGCTGCTGAGAACGGACATCCCTTCCTTTTATTTGAGCATGGGTGGCGGCGTCAGCATGGCACAAAAGCTCTTCAAGAAGTTTGTTTCAGATATGAAGCCTGATAAGATACCGAGGATCATTAGGCATTTCATGGAAAACATAGATCTGATTTTTCGCATTTGTGGCGTCAGGGCTCAAACAAAGAATACTTCGACTATTGTTGACCTGAGCAATCTCATTAAGGATATCCACATCCTACTTCGCGATTTTGCGCTTCAGCAATCTGAGTTTCTTGCTGTGACGGACATTGAATATGTCGAGACACCTGAAAAGAATGAGTACTACCGCTGCGAATATATATCCTGGAGTGGAACTGAAAGTCTTGAGGCCCGCTCGCGAATGAGTTTTAAAAGCCCAAAAGGCTTCCCAAAAGGCACCCAAATGCTCATTCTTCGAGAAGCAGGTGATCAGAAAGCAAACTTTCGACTGCCAAAATTTATGATCTTCAAATCTGATGCCAATACTCTAAGAAACTACTTCTTTTGCGCAAAGCAGATATTGATACATCAGAAAGCCGGCAAGATCACGGTAAACATGAAACCATTTAATGCTGATCACAAGCTCACTAACCAAAAACTCGCTTTTGAACTCCCAGAAACGGAATAACGCAAAACCGATTACTACATCAACAGACCAGAGAAGCGTGCAGAAGAGTTGCTAATAATTAAAAATGGCCTCTCGCTACGAGAGAAACCCCCAAAAACAATCGACATATCCCGGTCGTTTGGAAATACTGCGCTGAATGGCATCTGTCTCTTTCGACCAGGTTTACAAGATTTACCCCAACGGCTACGTCGGCGTTGAGAATTTCAACCTCGACATTGCCGACGGCGAATTTGTAATTTTTGTCGGGCCATCGGGCTGCGGCAAATCGACGACCATGCGTATGGTCGCAGGTCTCGAATCAGTAAGCCGCGGCACTATCAAGATCGGCGACCGCGTGGTCAACAATGTCGCTCCGCGCGAGCGCGACATCGCCATGGTGTTTCAGGACTACGCGCTCTACCCGCACATGTCAGTGCGCGAAAATTTGAGTTTGGGATTGCGTCTGCGGAAAACACCGGCTGCCGAAATTGAGTCACGCACCCAGGCTACGGCCAAAGTCTTGGGTCTCGAGCAATATCTCGACCGCAAGCCCCGCGAGCTCTCGGGTGGGCAGCGGCAGCGAGTCGCGCTCGGCCGCGCGATTGTACGCAGGCCGAAAGTTTTTCTTTTCGATGAACCCCTCTCGAACCTCGACCCCAAACTCAGAACAGGCATGCGCGTCGAGATCAAGCGTTTGCACCGGCAGCTTGCCTCGACAATGATCTATGTCACGCACGACCAGCTTGAGGCAATGACCTTGGGCGACCGTATTGTCGTCATTAACCAGGGCAAGATTCAGCAGGTGGGTCGGCCAATAGACGTTTACAATAAACCTGAAAATCTCTTCACCGCAGGTTTTATCGGTAGTCCGCCGATGAACTTCTTCGAGCTCACCGTTTCGCGCGAGGGCGACTCAGTCACTGTGAGAAACGATGCCTTCTCGCTGTCGCTGGTGGCGTCGCATCCACTGGCGCAGCCGCTGCTGAAAAATTTTGCAGGAGCGCCGAAACTCACTGCGGGTATCCGTGCCGAACACCTTAAGATTTCGCGCGCTGGAACAACTAAGCCATCCATACACGCTCTGGTTGAAGTCGTTGAACCTGCGGCGCCCGAGGTGTTTCTCTACCTCAAGAGCGGCGAAGCGTCTTTTGTGATACGCGACGACACGCTGCTCGAGCCTGTGGTGAAGCCCGGCGAGACGCTGGGAGTTTACGCCGAACCGGAAAACATCCATTTTTTTGACGGGAATGGGAAACGACTGGAATAACAAGCAGAGAAATACCAATGAAAAAGAAGCAAAGGAATTCAAATGCGCGTCCGAGCAAGCCAACCAGCGTGTCGATGAAAGCTTGCAGCATCGTCAAAGATCGGACTAGCAAGCCTCTTTTTGTGCTGGTGCCTTATGCGGTATGGCAAGAGGCCAGGCGCGCGGGCAAGAAGGGCATCACGAAGAAGAGGCCACAACCAGTCCGCAGGAAAAATACGAAATCCAATCCATGGGCGAAGTTTTCCGGAATACTCGGCAAGAGTGAAGACGCACTGGAGTACCAGAGACGGCTGCGCAGCGAATGGTCATGAAATTCCTGGCAGATACTAACATTGCTATTTATCAGCTGAAGGGCCGTCTGGCTGAGCAGTTGCCGGATAAGAGAGCACACAATCTCAAAATACCCGATGCAATTAGCGTCGCAACCGCCCGGGTATTGGAATGCATTCTGCTCAATAATGATCAACAACTGGCACAGAGCGGGCTTTTGGAAACCAGGTCTTTTCCCCTGAGACCGGGATGATCAACATGCGAACACAAGCTTCATCAAATACGCATCTGCGTCGACTCACCCCTTACCTCTGGCTTGCCCCCTTTCTGACTGTCTTCGCGGTGTTTCTCGCGTACCCGATGGCTTATTCGTTCATTATCAGCCTGAAGAAGGTTACCTGGCAGACCAACCTGTACGAGGTTTTCTCTGACATGCGCTGGGTGGGATTACAGAACTACCGCGAGCTTTTAACGCGTGCCGACTTCTGGTGGTCGCTGGTGGCGACGTTTCTCTACATGCTGCTGACGATTCCGCTGGGTATTTTTCTCTCTTTACTACTGGCGACACTACTCAGCGAAAACCTGCCCGGCAGTCGCTTCTTTCGTTCGGCGCTCTTTCTGCCCAATATTCTCGACATGCTGGTGATCGGCCTCGTCTGGAAGCTCATCTACTCGCCCGACGGCCTGCTCGACACCGCCTTCATGAAAGTGGGGATTGATTACTTTCACGCAAAGGGCTTCCTGGGTGAGGCACATACCGCGCTCGCGGCGGTAGCAATCGCGATGGTCTTCAAGGGCTGCGGATTTGGCATGGTGCTGTTCATGACCGCGATGAAAAATATCTCCCCCAATGTTTTTGAAGCGGCGGATCTCGACGGCCTGACCTGGTGGCAGAAATTCAGGTATATTCGCGTGCCGCTGGTAAAACCCGTCATACTATTTCTGACTGTCACCGGCATTCTCGGCTGCCTCAATGCCTTCACAGAGTTTTACATCATGACCGAGGGAAATCCCGTCACTCTGTTCGCCGGCGAGACAGTGGGAGCGACCCGCGTGTCAGGTTATCTTCTTTATACACGCTTCACTGAAATGAACTATGGTTCGGCTGCAGCGATGTCGTACTTTCTGCTCATCTTCGCGCTGATCGTTTCGTACCTGAACTGGCGTTTTCTCAGGGAGCGTACGGTATGAGATATGTAAGGCCCATCATGCTATGGATTTCCATAGCAGCACTGGCAGCTTTCGCGCTGCTGCCGCTGTTCTGGATGTTCGTGACTGCACTTAAAAAAGAGGGAATGGGCCTCAGCACGCAGATAATGCCCCGCGCGGGTTTTGCCGAACTCTACACCTGGAAAAATTTCAGCGCAATCCTGGGCGACCCGGATTTTCCGTTCTTTCGCTTTTTGCTCAATAGCACAGCCGTCGCGGGTTCGACCGCGCTCATTTCAACAACGATCTGCTTCATGTCGGCCTATGCCTTTGCGCGTAAGAACTTCGCCGGCAAAGAGCTGCTCTATGGCTTGCTCATGGCATCGATGATGGTGCCGGGCATGATCTTCATGGTGCCGCAGTTTGCGCTGATCGCCGAATTCGGCTGGATGAACACCTGGCAGGCGCTGGTGATTCCGCACACGGCGAATGTTTTCGGCATTTTTCTGCTGCGGCAGTCGATCGAACGCATACCGCGCTCGCTGTTTGAAGCTGCCGAAGTCGATGGCGCGAGCGACTGGCAGACGATGCGGCTGGTCGTGTTGCCGCTCGCCTCGCCCGTGCTCGTGACTCTGGTGCTGCTCACGTTTCTCGGGCAGTGGTCGAACTTTCTTTGGCAGTTGATCGTGAACACCCCCGACAGCTCGTGGATCACTTTGCCCGTTGGTATCTCGCTCTTCAAAGGCCAGTATTCGATCGCCTGGGAAAAGATGATGGCCGCGTCGGTGATCTCGGTGCTGCCGGTGCTGCTGCTTTTCTTGTTTTTGCAACGTTACATCATCAGTGGCCTGACGCAGGGCGGGGTGAAAGAATAAAATTGACGCATCCAGTCCCGAAGTGTAACATGTCCACATGAAAGAGCTCAGCATACGCGAATTGCATATACAGACTGGCAAATATGTCAGGCGCGCTGCGACTGAGTCATTTTTGATTACTGATCACGGCCGGCAGATCGTCGTTCTGGCCCCTGTCCAGCCGCGAACCAGGACTTTGCCCCGCAGGCGCAACCTACCGAAAGTAAAAACCGATTCTACCCTCATCGTAGGTGAAGACAGGCAGGAGCCTTGATCTATTTCGATACCGCTTACGTTCTCAAATGCTACCTGGACGAACCAGGCGCATTACCTGTGCGAAGATTTGCCGATGACTGAAGATGTGATCGAGCAAACCTGCAGCGCATTTGCAAGCTTATCATCGACAGTATACTTGCGTACTGCCGATGCTATCCATATACAGACGGCGAAGCTAGCCCGCTCAGAATGCCTTTATAGCAACGACAAACAGCTATTGGCGGCCGCGAGGTATCTCGGAGTACCGTGCGGTTCGCTCACATGAGGGCCAGAATTCACGATTATGTGACCTTTACCCAATTTTGTGGATTTCGTATTCCATGCAGTATTTTTCTCGCGGTAACGGCTACTTCGACCGTCATTTCGTTGACAACACGCTGCGCGCGCGGCTGGTCTA
Source organism: uncultured Turneriella sp. (assembly GCA_964408405.1). Lineage (GTDB taxonomy): Bacteria > Spirochaetota > Leptospiria > Turneriellales > Turneriellaceae > Turneriella. The sequence continues at coordinate 1,212 of CAYOZO010000039.1, read as the reverse complement.
TCCCATAGGTGCGTGAGACTATGCAGGCCAGCAAAAAAACACACTCGATATTCTCGGTCGCCCTCGTCATCAGCAGCCTCGTATTATTGCCTGTCTGCCAGAGAGCCGAAACAGGCCGCCCGCAACGCACACTCACCCTCTGGCATTCGTACAACAATGACGAAACGCGCGTCTTCAACGAAATACTCGCCGATTACCAGAAACTCAACCCGCAGATCAGGATTATCGCCGAACGCGTGCCGTTCGATGGCCTGCTGCCGAAGCTGACATCGGCGGCGATCGCGCACCGTACGCCGGACATCGCGCGCGTTGACATCGGCCATATACCGCGCCTTGCATGGGGCAAGGCGATTTCGCCGCTGGGCGAATTCGGCGCCGAAAAGCTTATAAGCGAAATGCTGCCGGTTGCGCGCAAGGTCGCAGAAGTCAAATTGCCCGGCCGCAAGAATCCTGAAATCTTTGCGATACCCGACCAGCTGACAACGGTAGCGCTCTATTACAACACGAAGCTGCTCGCCGCTGTTGGTGTCACACCGCCTCGCACAATCGGTGAACTCGGCAAAATGGGCGAACTGTTTCGAAAACAGGGGAGCTCCGCCAAAGCATTCGCGATGAACTCGTCGCTCTGGTGGATGATGCCGTGGCTTTTTTTACACAACGCGCAGATATTATCGGCCGACCTCGATTCCTGTCTGCTCGATTCAGCCGAGGCGGTGAGCGCCGTCGAATACCTGCGAGCGCTCTACGTGAGCGGCAGCGAGGGGGGAGCGTGGGTGTCGGGCGCTGTCAACCCCGACCAGGGATTTCTGACGGGTCGCTACGCGATGATACTCTCTGGCCCGTGGAACCTGCAGACATTTCGAACGGTGCCTTTCGCCGTGAGTCTGGTACCCGGCAACGGCTCGCTGCGTTCGGCCTCGAATATTGGCGGCACGGCGATGGTGGTTTTTTCTGCGTCTAAAGAAAAAGAAGAAGCTTACAAACTGCTGGCGCACCTGGTGTCCGAAGACGTACAAAAAAAATGGATCAGCGGCACGGGACAGTTGAGCGTCAACCGGGCAGCCAACCGCGCGATGGCGGGTAAGTTTTCGGCGGAGCTCAAGGTTTTTCTGCATCAGCTCGACTATGCCGGAGCACGACCACAGTTACCGGGCTACGACGCGCTGGAGACAATCGTGGCGCCTTACCTCTACGCTGCGCTCGACGGCTCGC
>CAYOZO010000038.1:0-24612 GCA_964408405.1 uncultured Turneriella sp. | reverse complement strand
AGCCGTACTCTGCCACCAATTGCCAGGCCGCCGCGCACGAGGCTGCACTACCGCAACTTGCCGGCATCATCCAAAGCTGTGGTACTTCGCTGCCAGACGGGCATACCTGGCGCAGCGTGCGGAAGTTCGGCGTGCCGCCGTTGGTAGCATAGCCGTTTGTGCTACAAGCATTGCGTAACATGTAAAGGTCGCCGTTGGGCGCACGGCGCATGTAAGGTATTGCCTTAAGCGCCGGTACGAACAGGTTGAATGGTAGCACACAGTCCATTTCTACGAGGCTGGTACTACAGTTAGATGAACTGGTGGCCGCGCTATTTTGCGGATAGGGAATTGAATAGTAGCTGTTCCATTTTGTCAGTGAATCGGGAGTCACGTCTTCCCAATAGGTCGTACAGCCACTTGTATCACTCGGACAATCGGCCGGCAGGCTCGTCTTTGTGGAATACGTAAGCACAGTACGCATAATGCCTCCGTCGCTATTGCCCGTACGAGCAGAACCCAAGGTACTATTCGAAAAGCCACCGTTGGCAATATAAAGCTGCGATTCATTACCGCCAGTTCCGTCGTTGTCATATTCATACATCACATTGATGGCATTGAATGCCTGGTTACCCAAACTGGCATCGGCATACGGTGCCCCACCGCCGTTGTACGATCCGTTGCGAAGGGAATTAGTACCACTCGCGCCTATGCGACGCATACGGCTTGTATTCTGAAATGCTTGATAACTCAGGTAGGTAGGATTGGAGGCTCCCGTACAACCGGAAGGGTTAATGCAGACGCGCCCCCCACGGCCGCCACCACCAGCTTCTGCGCCAAAATTCATGAATAGCTGATCTTTAAAGACGATGAGATTCATTGCACGGAACGCATAACCACCTCCCTGGTCACCCGAATAGCCTTCTGTAAGTGTAAATGTCGTCGTGCTGGAAGACTTATCAGTTGTACGCCAGAATGAACGGTAAAAAGCGTTTGAGGTCACATCGGTGTTGCGGGCTACCATGAAGAGCGCTTCTGTACCAGAAGCTGCGGTACAGGCAGATCCGGTTAGCCCCGGTGTTGAAGTACCGCCGACGCATGCCGCGTACATATAATCCACTCCCTCCACATCGCGCTCATCGGTGGTACCAGTCGAGCACTGGTCAGACGGCAGTGGGGGCCCATTTGGTGCATTGAAAGGCGTATTGCAACCTGTGTATTTCGTGACGAAGCCATTGAAACTACTAATCGGTGCACCAAACGTGCCATCGGCATCCAGGGTGATCGTCTGCGCTGTCGTTAGGCCAAAATTCATTTCAAACAGTTTTGAGGAACCGTTGTCCGGGCCTAAATACAATTTGCCGTCATAGACTACAATTGTACCCGCCGGCGTACCGTCGCCAAACGGGTCGGTAAATGCCGGGCCGCCCACAAAGCCGGTCGGTGCGTTCACAATAAACGGCTGCACGTTGTTTATGCCGTTGTTCAGAATCGCGTTGGAGGCCAAATCCTGTACGTTTCGCACTCCCATCTGGTGACCGCCGTTCGGCAGTGCAGGTTGGAAAGTGACCAGAACCTGCGCGGTATTGCTCTGCCGTGCTGCAGAGAGCACGTTAGCACCCCAGCTGGTGGACATACCTGCGTAATCGCCAGCATAATTACTCGCCACATTTCCAGTAACGTTATCCACTGCTTCGCTGAAGGTCAAGAGCACCACCGTCGATCCTGCCGTCGCCGAAACAACGCTCACGCCAATGAGCGATGGCCCTGTGGTATCAGTTCCGCAACGGAAAGACATGGTGCCCGGAGAGGCAATCGCATTACCATTGGTGTCCATAACGCCTGACACGGTAAGCTGGTACTCGCTCGTATCGGTATCGAAGGCTTGCGTAAAGTCCACAGCGTATTTGTTGCCGCCCATGCTCGTGACCACAGATGCACCCGATGAATTCGGAGCGCCAGTTCCCGTTGCGCAATCTGTTCCAGTGATACAACCTGTTATCTTGTAGTTAGTCGCCGTTAGAGCTGAAGCTCCCACTGTCTGGTCGAACTGCACCACGACCCGCGTCGCGGCAGGCGCAGATGGCGGCAGATTCGAAGGAGTCGGACATTCAGTTTGCGTATCGGGACTGATGGTTGCGTAAGGTTTTCCATCCCCGTTGAACGTCGCGGAGTTATTCGGCGATGAAACATAACGCCCCGCAGGCGATGCCACACCCTCAATCTTGTTCGCCAGAATGCTTGTGGTATATGCCTGGCCCTCGATCATCGGGTTTACGGTGAGCGTATAGGTCGCAGAGTCGACACCGGAACCGCCGGTAGAAACCGCCGAAAGCACCGGGAGCGACAGGTTCTCATAGATCAGCGCGCAGGCTGTCTGGTTAGAACATTCCGCAGTCGATGCTTTGACCGACTCGTTAAACGTGATCGTCAGCGTCGTGGCGGAAGTCGTCACAATGCTCGATACGACCGGATCGACCACGCCGGTAAAATTCGCGGTGTTTGCGGAAGAGTTCAGGTTGAAATTCGCAAGGTCCTTGACGTTCGTATTCACCGTCAGCGTATAAGCCTGGCCGCCGGTCTGCGTGCCAGTCGTCAGGTGCACAATATTGGTATTGGTGCCATCGCGCACCGCTGCCGAAACCGTCGGGTTCGTGCCGCCGGTAATCACATAGTTCGTCGCGGTCTGCCCTTCGACTGTATCCACTGGCTCGCTGAAAATCGCATCGGCGCTCGTCGCGCTTAAAGACCGCGCCGCCACGAGCACCGGTTTGGCGCCGTCGGCTTCAGTCACGGTGGCAGTGTTAACCTGTGCAATCGTCGTCGCGGTCAGATCCTGCAGGCCGGGGGTCGAAGTCGTCGTAAGATCCGGTTTCGCATCCGTATCGCAGCCGACCTGGCTGGAAACAGCGCAGGTCAAGACATTCTCGTCAAAGCGGATGTAGATCACAGCATCGTTTACCGTATCCGTTGCAAAGGTCACCGCGCTGCCGTGGATTAACCGCACATTCGTATAGCCCGCAACCAGCCAATCCGTTGTTACCGAACCCAGCGAATTGGCCGCATAACCCGGGAATGTCGAATCGTTCACCGATTTGTTGAGCGTCACGCGGTAGGTGTCAATCTTACCGTCGTTATCCGTATCCATCGTCTCTGCGGTCACGATCTGCAGCGGGCCCGGCGAATACGTCACATTCGTGCGCGTCACCGTCGTCGCTACGTTACCCGCACGGTCGGTGCAGTTGAACGCAACCGAATAGATCGCGCCATCGACCAGCGTCGGGTTATTGGTTATAGAGCCGCTGAACGTACCCGCATTGAGCTCCGCCCCGGTTAAGGCCTGCGCGTGCGGGCTTGAACCGTCGGCGCTGCCGCCCGTGCGTGTCCAGGTAATTGAACCTGACTGGCAGATCTCTGAATTCGAATAGTTCACCGCAGTATTCGCCACGGATGAAGAGCTCGTCGGCGAGGTAATGGTCATGACAGGCACGGTCGTGTCATAAGTCACATTCGTGCTCGAAACCGCAGTCGCCGCATTTCCGGCAGCATCGGTGCAGTTCCAGGTAATGGTGTAGATCGCATCCGTCACCAGAGTCGGATTGTTAGTGAGCGTGATGTTACTCTTCGTGCCAGACGTCAGCTCCGTGCCGGTAAGCGCCTGTACGTGCGGGCTTGACGCATCGGCGCTGCCGCCCGTGCGCGTCCAGGTCACGTTGCCCGAAGCACAGTCCTCTGACAGAGTGTAGCTCACATTCGTATGATTTACGTAAGAGCTTGCCGCAGGCGCAACGGAAGAAATAGTCGGAGCGCCTGTGTCGATCGTCACAGATAGCGCGGACGAAGCAGAGCTCTGGTTACCCGCAACATCGGTCTGCCGGGAGGTGATATTATGCGCTCCGGCAGCGAGTGTCCCCGCTGTCAGAGTGACTGTACCACCGGCGCAGGTACCTGCGCTACCCGTTGCGGTATTCGCCGCCGGGTTATCGGTATAAAGCTGTACGCTCGCGCCGTTCTCGCAAGAGACACTAAACTGCGGCGTCTGGTTGCTCGTGATGTTGTCGCTGTTCGATGATCCGGTATCCGATGCGGCGAGCATATCCGCAGTACCGGGCGCTGAAGGTGTCGTCGTATCGATCGTAATCGATAGAGCAGAAGAATCGGAGCTCGTATTGCCCGCAGCGTCGGTCGCCGTCGCCACAAGGCTGTATGTACCTGCAGCAAGCGAAATGCCGTCGAGTGTCCAGTTGCCCGAGCCATTCGCTGTCGTCGTGCCAATTAACGTGCCCGAAGAATTCGGGTAATACACGCGAATCGTTGCATTGGCTTCTGATGTACCAGTAAAGGTCAAATTCGTCGTCACGTTGGTAATTCCGTCGCTGTTGGAAGTACCCGTGTCATCTGCCGAATCGAGCGCAAGCCCTGTGGGCGCCGCCGGCACCACCGCATCGATATTGAGATTCTTATTCGCTCCCAAAGAGCCCGCAGCGCCGGGGCTCGGCAGAGTTAACGTCGCATCGTTATTTGCCGCATCGCGGATCGAGGTGCCTGCAGTCAGCGCAGTCGTCGATGCATAATCCAGATCGGAATTCAGGTTATTTGCCGCAACCGTGTAAGTGAAGGTGAGCGTATTCGTGCCGCTGCCCGAAACATAATTCACCGCGGTAGTGGCGGGTGTGCCCGTAGAGAGTGTCAGAGTCGGTGTTCCCGTGACATTCACCACCTCGCTGAAAACAACCTGGATCGATATGGAATCCCCCGCCTTGTAGTTACCATTAGCTGTAGAAGAGGTCACATTCGTCACGGTCGGCGCGAGCCGGTCAGGAAATGTCAGTGTGCCGGTATTCACCGACGCGGGTGTCACCCCATCGGTTGCGCTATAGATCGCGCTTGATGCGGCGTTTACCTGAATCGTTTCCACGCCCGAACTCACGCCGGTATTCGTAATCTGCAGGCGCATTGTTGTTGCACCAGGAGCCGGAGCCGTACCAGGGCAGCTTGTGCTCGCGGTGTCGGTTACGCAGCTTACGACCGCGTTGGTGGAGTTTCCACTATTCTGGGTAAAGGTTACCGTAAAATCGGCAGCAGTCACGGCGCCGCTCATACCGGGATTCGTGTAAACTCCCTCGCTCCAGGTTATTTCTATATAGCCCGTCGTGCCACCGGTGATCGGAGCAACAGCCGTATAGGTCGGAGTACCCGTAATGCTCGCAACTCCCACTGCTGTCAGCGTCTTGGCGCCTGTGTCGATCGAAGACACATTACCCGCGACGTCGATTACAGCACCCGCAACTGATGTTACCGTAATGGTCTCTGTACCTGCTATTGTGCCTGTAACAGCAATTGTCAGCACCACAGTATTCGAAGGTGCAGTGTGCGAAATTCCAGTAATCGATGCCCCCGTGGCTGTACCGCCATTGGCAGCAAAGGCAATGGAAAAATCCGATGTGGAAAGATTGCCGCCAGAGGAGTTATATACGTTCTCTGACAAGGTCAGCGTCAGCGTTGTATTACCCGTTAGAGGGCTTGTACTCAATGTAGCAGCGCTCGTATCAACTGTCATATTCAAGGCCGGCGAAGCCGCAGACTCGTTGCCAGCAGTATCTCCCACCTTGTACGTTATCGTGTGCGCGCCCGCAGTGAGGCCGCTGCCCGCAGCCGCATAAGTCAGCTGATCCGCAGGAGAACCTGCCATCGTCGTATCGCCCGGCGTAAGCGTCCACGTCCAGTTGCCTGAAGTATCGACCAGAGCTGCGCCAATGAGCGTCGAGCCGTCATAGATGTAGACATAGTCGCCCGGAGTAAGTCCCGAACCTGAAAGCGTCGGAGTTGTGTCGTTTGTAATATTATCCGTATTCGACACACCGGAATCAGAACCTGCCGCAAGATCTGCAGCAACAGTCGGATTTGCCGGCGCAGTCGTGTCGTATGTGACAGTCAAAGGTGTCGATTGGTCGCTCACAAGACCTGTCGGGCCAACTGTCGCAATAGTAAACACGTTCGCGCCATTCGTCACAGTGCTGCCGGCGCTCGTGAGCGTCAGCGTATAGTTGCCGCTGCCGTCGGAAACCGCCGTTGCAACCAAAACCCCGTCGTCATAGAGATAGACAGTCGTATTGGCAGCAACCGTACCCGTAAAAATTAGCCCCGGAGTTGGGAATACCGAGGGGTTTGTGGTATTGTCTGAATTCGAAACACCCAGGTCAGAGCTGTCGGCAAGATTGGTTATAGCCGGCGCCGACGCAGAACCATTAAACGTCGCCGAATTGGGAGTGCCAATTGTATTACCGGCGGTATCCTGTACGCCCGTTGCCGTTACGGTATAGCTGTTCGACGAACCATAAGCCCCCGGGGTGATTGTCAGGCGAACCTTCGTCGCATCCGGTTGCAGCACGGCAGCAGAAACGGTGTTGCCGCCCGAAACCGTATAGTTAGCGGTATTTTGCGCAGAAGTCAGAGACATCTGCTCACTGAATGTTAACTCCACCGTGGTCGAGTTGATGAGCGTCGCCTGGTAAAGAGTCGGTGCTGTTGCGCTACCGCCAGTGCCGATGAATGTGCCGGTGATAGTGCTCGTTGTCGCGACGTTATTCGAATCCTGAATACCGGCGCTGATGCTCACCGTATAGTTCGTCGTTGTTTGCGGGCTCGTATTGATGACACACGATGTTGATCCATTAACGCAGGTGCCGACACTCGAAAACGTCAGCGCGGGAGACGAAGAGTAGCGCGTGAGCTCATCCATACCATTAGTGCCGATCTGCATCGGTTCGCTGAAGAAAACCCGAATCTGTGTGTTCGACAGCGACACAATAGAGGCAATCGTCGGCGGAGTCATATCAGCACCCGCACCTGTGCCGTTGTAGCTGTATTCAACCGTTGGAGTCGTCGCACTATTGCCATTACCCAGTAAATCAAAGAACTGGTTAGCCGCAACAGCAATCGTGCACGTTGTACCAGCAGCTCCTGTTCCCGCCGTAACGATAAGTTGAATAATCCCGGCGGCGATCTGTGTCGCACTACTCGGTGTTCCGCTCGGACAACCAGCGCCCCCCAGTGTAAAATCCGCAGGATCTATAAAGGCGTTGTTTAACGGTTCGTTAAAATTGACAAGGACGGTCGTTGTTGCAGGTGACGAAGCGCTAATGATGTACGGCTTCGTAGTGCTTGTCGCCGAAGGCCCCGTGAACGTACCGCCGTTCGGCACAGTACCCAGGGTACCATTACCCGTTGAATCCACGCTGCCGGTTGGGTTATTCACACTCAGGGTATAAGTAGTACCTGAAGTCAGAGTCGGGCTAATCGTCAGCTGCACATAGCGCGATGGATCAGTCCCTGTCGGATAGAGCGCCGCTGCGGTAATCGTCGCTCCACTGATCGTATAGTCGGCTATGTTCACCGATGCAGCATTGCCAATCGGTTCAGACCACTCTACCAGAACAGTGCCATTATCCACCGGATAAATCGCGACAATATAAGGCTTACCATCGCCCGTAAACGTAGTCGTCGAAGTCGAAAGATTATTACCTGAAGTATCCTGGATGCCAGAAACCGTAGCAGAATAGGTCTGCGTCGTCTGGTCGGTCGAGGTCGTTACGTCGCAGTACGTGTAATTGCCGGCACCGGTGTAGCAGGTTACACCCGTCACCGTGAGCGACGGCGAAAAAGTAAAATCGTCTGTACCCACTGTCGCATCGTTGATCGGTTCGGTAAACGTCACGCGCACGGTGTTAGAATTAACCGCCGCGACTGATGCCACCGCAGGAGGGGTCGTATCGGTCGCCGCAGAATAGCTGAATATCGCCGAATTGGTCGCTGTAGTCAGCGCCACGCCAGATGCCGAGGTAATCGCCGTATTGACCGTAACCGTGCACGTGCCACTCGTACCCGTAACCAAAGGAGCAACAAGCACCTGTGTACTGCTCACCACAGTCACTGTCGTACTGCCGCTGGTTGCCAGCGCGCCGCAGCCAGCAAAAGTATAATTCGTGCGCGTTGTCAGCGCGACATTGTTCGTCATCGCCTGGTCAAAAGTCAGTAGCACCGATGTCGGCGAGCCGGAAACAGCGCTCAAAACCCGCGGGGTACTTGCGGTATAGACAAAAGGCTGCGATGCAATCACCACAGAGTTCGCATTCCCCCAGATGTCGCGCAGAGAAGTCGTCGCGCACAGATAATACGTCGTTCCTGACGTCATCGCATTAGACGTCAGCGTCACCTTCGCAAAGTTTACCGAGTCACGTACCGCCCCGTCACGTTCACGTTGCCAGCCGAACATGCGCTATCCGTATAAAGATCGTAGTTTGTCGCCGTCTCTGCGCTCGTCTTATCCAACGCTTCGTTAAAATACACCTCTACGCTCGTAGCACTCAGCGCCGATACCGAGCTAAACTGCGGCCCGGTTTGGTCGGCATTATTGGGAGCGACAAACGTCGCAGAGTTGGAGCTCCCCAGCGACGAACCATCGACACCCACGATGTTCGATGCAGTCACCGTATAAGTCGTGCCCGCTGCCTGCGGGATCGTATCTATAAAGATGACACTCGAATTGTTAGGATCGCGCGATGCAGCAAGGATATTCAACAGGTTGCCGTTCGGATCAGTAATGCGGTAGTTGCCGACCGTCTGCCCCGATGAGAGAGAGACAGGCTTATTGAACGTCAGCATCACACGGGTATTGGTGAGCGGGGTGGCCGATAATAGGGACACATTGACCGACGGGGACGCCTGGTTTGACCCGAAAATCAGCTCAAAAGGCTGGAAAAAAGTGTTGTAAGTGCGACCAGAGCAGTTGACAGTGAAAAGCGCAAAGGCAATCACTACCCCTCTGCCATAAACTGAAAAACCGCTAAACAATGAACGCATAGAGCCCCCGCTATATACTCTTTCGGGTTTAGACGTACTCTTTCGTACTCTTTACGACAAGATTTTGGCGTTTTTTAGTAATTACTAAAGAGGGTCCGCGCCAACTTGGACGACGGTATTATGTCGCCTGACAATTATCGTGAATTCTGCATGCAAACCAGATTCTGCGCTATCAGGCTGTTTTTCAACAGCCTGCGAACTCCGCCCAGTCAGAGACGTGAACAGATTTCAAAGCAGACCGGCTATCCGCATGGCCTCGGCGACTTTCTTGTCTTTGGTGGAAAGCTCGCGCAGGGCAATGACAGCGCGCCGGGCTTCGTCGAGCGCCTGCTTGTCGGCCGCCTCGCGGCGCCGGGCCAGGGATTCAATAAGAAATGGCGAGCCAATCATGCCCACGAGCAGTATAATGAGCAAGCTCTGGTGAAAATCCAGGCGTTTATCAATTTGCTCAAAACGCTTGTCGATCAACTCAAAGCGTTTCTCTATAACCTGCAGCACTGCCTTGAGATCGTCCTTTGTAGCGGCGTCGCCGCCGGCCGCGAAAGCGGCACATGGCAAAAGCAAACTCAGTGCCAGGATCAGATTTCGCATCGACATGCGCACATCATCAAGCTACGTTTGTGAAGACGTTACGGCAAGAAAAATGTAAGGCTTGTGTAAGAGCCATTGCCTGCAGCAACCTCTTTATCATTGACCGAGCGTCCTGTGCGCATGGCCTTTGACTATGGTACGCACACCGCACCTGTTATTTGTGGGAGCTATTCTCGTTCTGCCTCATTGCAACCGCGCACACAATAACTCCGACCCGAACCCAAGAGGCCCGGGTTCGCCAGCGATGAGCCAGATACCGGCCGATGCCTACTTCACCCCGGAGAACCCCGGTAAATGGAAAGACCGCGCAGCGGAACATGAAATCGAGGTGCGCGATGGGCGCATTTTTAGCGAAGGAAAAAAGAAACTGCGCGAGTTAATCGTCAGGGTGCCACTCGAAGGCAACGACCGCCACTACCTCGAAGCGGGCCTGGCAATGGATCACTCGTTAAAGAAGGAATTGGATAAGGTCAGCTTTGCCCCTAAAACAGCAAAGTACGAATTCAAGCTGACCGTACCTGCAGATTCGCCCAATGCCGTTTACGTGATCATCAAGTGCAACCAGCACGATATGTGGCTCAAGCGCGTGGAACCCTAGCCGAAATCGGAATGATCGCTCCTGGTTGTAGGGGTAGGTTTAAACCTACCTCTACAACCAGGCACCCAAACCTACCCCTACATGACGTATGTACGCTTGTTGAATCAATGACCACCCGCAATAAATGGGACTTGATCTACCACTTGGTCTTTGGCACCAAAAAGAAGACCGAGTGGTTGTCATCTGACATTATCGCAGAATTGAATCTGCTGTTTGCGGTAAAGATCAAAGAACTCGGCGGCGATCTTTTAGCCTGTAACGGCCACAAAGATCACAGACACATCTTGGCTTCAATGCCGCCGCGCATTTCGGTTTCTGACCTGGTCAAGAATCTCAAAGGCTATTCCTCGTATGCCTTACCCGAAATCACATGGCAACGCGGCTACGGCGCCTTTACCGTCGATCGCCGATCGGTCGATGTGATTAAGAATTATATTGAGGACCAACCCTCACACCACGCCGATTAAATTGCCTCTCTGCTCGTAGGGTTAGGTTTAAACCTAACCCTACGAGCAGGGCTTAGTCAACCTGCCTCAAGACCTTGATCGCTACCAGGTTCACGTCGCCCACAGTCACGTAGATAAAGTTCTGCGAACCCTTGCGCAGACTCGCCGACGAAATAAAATACTGGTTCTGGCCCGGTGAGCCGAAACCAGGCTCGCCTTGACGGGTGAAACAGTTATGTCCATCGCCGTTATCGGGTGTCGCGTCGCCGCAACCCGAACCGCTGTCGATTTCGGTGATGCCGGTGTTGCTGCGATATATGGTTGCGCCGTTCGTAGGATTGTCAAAACCGATATAGAGCCTGTCACCGTTGACCTGCAGCAGGCTGATCGCCTTCAGGTTCGATGGATTGTCGGGAAAGCTCGACGATTTCGCTACCAGTTTCCAGTTGCTGGCCGTCGTACAGGTCGCCTTGCATTTCCATAGTTCGCCGCCGTTGTTGACCACCTGGTTGGCAGCAGTCTGGCTCACGGCTAAGTTACGCGCGGCATAGATGGCGCCATTCCAGATGGTCATGACCGGCATACCCTTCTGACCCGGTCGCACCTTTTCCAAACCAGCAGGCGCGTCGGGTAATACAAGCGTGACCGCACCCGCGCCACTCACCGATGAGAAATTCGATTGAGTTACTTTTATACTCCACGAAGTGTAGGGAGAGGCAGAGGATGCAATGCCGCCATTATTGGCAACGTAGAATTCGCCCACCGGCGTCGGCCCGCCGGTCGGCACCTGCAGCATACTGTCAATGCCAACAACTGCGTTGGAATTCGCTGACTTTGCCGGATTATCTGTCGAGGCGTTCTTGCCGATCCAGTTTACGCTACGCAGTGTCAGGTCGCTGCCAGTACCGCACGAAAGCACCCCACCAGAGGCTGTAAGTGGCGTCGCGGCAAGAATCGGAGCCTGTTGCGAATGACTGGACGAAAATCCTGAGTAGTACTTGTCATTCCCTTTAAAGGCATAGCTCGACTGGATACTCTTGGTATTACCACCACCGGTCACGCTGAACGTGCAGCTCTTAAAGTCGAGTTGCGTATCCACGTCTTGAGTGAAGTAGGTGTTGGTGACGCCGTCCTTAATCGGCCCTAAGAGCAGAATCTCGTAGTCTGTGCTGCTAATCGTAACCTTACCCGAAGTAAAGCTCACGATCCCACGTTCGCCGTTTGGCCCGATTGTCTGCGCACCGCAACTGCCGCCTGAAATACCGAACGATGTTGCGGGATTGCAACTACCGCCGCCCGCCGTATAGAAGGTAATGCCGACTGGGTTGAGGCCGTCCGGCTCAAAACGGAAGGCGGCGTTGTTCGCATCGTTAGGTCCCAAATAAACCTTGTTCTGGTAAGTAAACGCAAAGTTGAACTTCGTGCCGTCGGAGAACGGGTCGTCAAAAATCGCGCCATCATCAAAGGAAAGTATTGGCGTACCGGCGCCCTGGAAGACTGCCTGGTTGCCCGGCGCAGTTTCGAGGTTATTGCCGTTGAGGTCGCGCGGAATTCGATTACCTGTGCTCGTCGCGTAAGCGTTCACCGTATAAAAGTTACCCTGCTGCGAGTTGGGGTGTGTCAGAATAAACACAGATGTATCTGCAGTCGCGGACACAGACGAGACATTGCCCAAACCAGTCGGAGTAATCCAGTATTTGGACTGCGAACCCGAAACCGAGGTATCGGCATCTTCGGTCGCGCAAATTGCCGAAGTCGCGCACTCTGCCGAATTGGCTCCTGTCCCCGTAGTCATAGGTTCGCTGAACGTCAATTCCACCGTTGTGGCGCTGAGTGAACGCGCCATGAGAAGGCGCGGCCGCGTTGTATCCGTCGCGGCAGTGCCCATGGCGTAAGCAAAGTTGGGCGTCGTGATATTCTCAAACTCGTCAATGTCCTTGATCGCGGTCGAAGCCGTCACTTTGTACCGCGTAGTGGAACACTGTGCGCCAGTCTGCAGATCGAATACGCGGTTCGAACCGCCGACCGCCGTCACCGATGACGGCGTAGCAGAAAAATCGGTACAACTATCTGAAGGATCTTCAACGACCGAGTAGTTGGCGGCCCTGAGCGCCGACCACGCATTGCTTGCCGAACTGTTACTCACAGGCTCTGAGAAGAAGATGCGCGCGATATAGCGGTAAGTACCCCCGCCCAAATCCACGCGGTAAGTACTCGCCGCAAGAACATAAGGCGCAGTCGCCTCGGCAATGACCTGCTCGCGCGAGGTGGTCATTGCATTACCCGCGGCATCGTAAATCGATGTCGCCGTCGCCGCGCGGATCTTATCAATGTTGAGGTCGCCCGTGTTGTAGGTCGCATTAGCGGTCGCTTCGACAAAGGCATCGCCCGTGGCACAGTCATCTGTCGCCATGGCGCTGATAGCATTCGGCGCCGCTGAGTTGCCATCGACATATGTGAAATCAGCGGCAACGATTTGCCCGCCTGAACCACAAGACGAGAACGCTGCGTCAGAGGACACATTTTCTGAGAAACTCACGAAAACCGAGTTAGCTCCTACTTTGGCTGTGGCCTTGACGATAATGGGCCGCGCACCGTCGGTCTCAACCACATTGGCGGTCAAAACATTCGATGCGCTGATGGTACTGCAGTTACCAGAACCCACGCCTGTATTCACATAGCAGGCGGTTGTACCCAGCGTACCGCCAGCAGGGCCATAAAGCTGTTGATTCGTTGCCGTCAGGTCGGGTTTGGCGCCGGTATCGTAAGTAGAGCCCTCGGAGAAGCGCAGGTAGATGGTGTTGTCGTTTGCCGTATCGGTGGTCCAGGTGACCGCAGTGCCGTGAATTAGTCGCACGTTGTTGTAACCAGCCACTGACCACTGCGTCGTCACAGTGCCTAAACCATTCAGCAGATAACCCGGGAACGAGCTATCCTGAACGGTCATGTCAAACTGTACGCGCACGGTCTCGATATAGCCGTCTGCGTCGGTGTCGAGGTATTGCGCCGAAACGATCGTCGGCCCAACCTGACCTGGCTCGAATGTGCCGCCAATTACCGGCGGTGAAGTAACCGCAGTGGGGTTCGCCGCCTGGTTGGAAGCATTATCCATCACAGTCGCCTGATTAATGAGCTTGATAGTATCGCCCACCGCAACCGTGGGTGTGCTGTTGGCGAAGGTTACTGTCAGCGTATCGTTGGTGTACGTCACCGTTGACCATACAGCAGATGTGATATCTCCACTTGCGCCAAAGTGATGGCCGTTGTTGAGCTGGAAGATGGTATCCAGATCAACTCCCGTGAGACTACCGGCATTCATGCGCTCCGAGAAACGGATGCTGAGCGTATCGCCCGCACCCACTCCCGCTTCGCTCGCACCCGCTTCTGCCGCAGTCGCCAGGAAAACATAGGGTCCGGCCTTGTCGGTTTCTGCCAAATCGGCCGTAGTCCAGTTGCCGGTGTTGCTGAAGAGTTTGGTAAGGCCGTCTGAGTCCGCCGCCAGCGTGTCGTTCGTGCCGGTAATATCAGGAGTAAGCCCCGTATCGACTGCCGAGCCCTGATTAAACTTAATGTAAATTACCGTATCGTTTACGGTATCGGTGCCGCAGGTGGCCGGCAGCGAAGTGCCGTGGTGCAGACGCACGCCGCTGCGGCCTGCTACCTGCCACTTGCTCGTCGCCAGACCCTCGCTGTTAGCAATGTAGCCGTCGAATGTGTTGTCGCGCGCAGCCGCGCCCAGGGTGATCTTGTAATGGTCAATAATGCCATCCACCGGATCGCAGTCGAGAGTTTCGGCGGCCGTGATCGAGAAAGTAACGGCGGCGTTAATGACAATGTCCTTGTTGGCGCCGAGCGAACCGGCAGCTCCCGGGTTGGGCAGAGTCAGCGTCGCATCGTTGGTCGCCGCATCGCGAATGGTGGCGCCCGCAAGCGCCAGCGCGCCGGTCGAGGCATAGTCGAGATCTGAACTCGTGTCGCCCGAGACTACGGTGTAATCGAAGGTCAATACGGTCGAACCGCTACCCGAAACATACGAGGCTGTTCGCGAGGGCGAAGTATTGAGCGTCAGAGTGGGAGTTCCCCCTGTTACTGTCACCGCTTCACTGAAGGTAATCTGGATCGAAATGACTGCACCGGAACCATACGTCGCATTGGCGTTGGTCGCCGTCACGTTGGTAATGGTCGGCGCCGTGGTATCGATCGCAATATCTTTATTTGCTCCCAATGAGTTGGCCGCGCCGGGAGCTGCGAGTGCCAGCGTCGCATCGTTCGGGTTCGTGCCCACGGTATCGCGGATCGTGCCGCCGCTTAAGGCGAGTGCACCGGTCGAGGCATAGTCGAGATCGGATGTCGTATTTCCCGCGGCGACCGTGTAGCGGAAAACCAGCGTGGTTGAACCTGAACCTGAGAGATAGTTTACCGCAGTCGTTGCGGGACTTCCTGTCGAGAGAGTGAGCTGCGGCGTACCCGTGACGTTGACTGCCTCAGAGAATACGACCTCAATATCGATCACCTGCCCGGCCTTATACGTACCGTTCGCCAAAGCAGTGGTCACGTTCGTCACCGTCGGCGCAGTCGTGTCGATGACCAATGCCTTGTTAAAATCGAGCGAGCCCGCAGCGCCAATCGTCGGCAGCGTCAGCGTAGCGTTGTTATTCGCGGCATCGCGTATCGTACCGCCATTGAGGGCAAGCGCGCCCGTGCTCTGGTAGGCGAGATCTGACGAGGTATGCCCTGCGGCTACGGTGTAATTGAAAGTGAGCGTATTGGTGCCCGTACCTGAGGCATAATCGAGCACGGCATCGCTCGCACCGGTTTCGAGCGTGAGCTGCGGTGTACCTGTAACAGTCACATTTTCGCTGAATGTCACCTGTATGCTAATCGTCGAGCCAACGCCATAGCTGCCGTTCGCAGTCGATGAAGTGACATTCGTCACCGTCGGCGCTGTGACATCATAAGTCACCGACGTGCTCGAAACGGCCGTCGCGGTATTACCCGCAGCGTCGGTGCAGTTCCAGGTGACTGTGTAGATCGCGCCCGATACCAAACTCGGCGCGTTGGTAAGCGTGATGTTGGTCTTGGTTCCGGAGGTAAGCTCCGAGCCGACCAGGGTCGAGGTGTGTGGACTTCCGGCATCGGCGCTGCCACCGGTGCGTGTCCAGGTGATGGAGCCTGAATTACAGTTTTCCGAAAGCGTGTAGCTTACCTGCGTCGTGGTGATATAGCTGCTGCTTGCAGGCGATACGCCACTGATTACCGGAGCGAGGTTGTCGGGTGCGGTAAAGGGCCCTGCCTGCTCTGTTACCGGCGCATTGTTGTAAGGCGAGATGCCGCTGAAGATTTCCCCCGATTTGGCATTGATCTGGAACGTCTCGACGCCGCTCGTTGCCAAATCGAAGCTCACCAGAATGCGCATCGTCGTTTCACCCGGATCGAGGCTTCCTCCGGTATCGTCCTGGAATCCCGTGATAGTCATCGAATTGGCATTGCCCGAATTTTTGTTGAAGGTGATGTCGAAGTCAGATGCGGTCAAAACACCAGAGGCGCCAGAAGCAGTGTAAGGCGCTTCATCCCAGACAACGGTGATATAACCCGTCGTCGCGCTCGTTGAAGTATAGGTGGGAGTACCAGTAATATTCGGCACTCCGGCCGCAGAAAAGTTTTTGACTCCCGTATCGAAGCTCAACGCGTTGCCCGCTACATCAAAAATGGCGTTACTGTTAGCGACAATCTGCACCGTCTCTGAACCGTTCGGTGTGCCCACAACGTTCAGATTCACACGAATCGTGGTCTCTCCGCCGGCAAGCGCTCCGCCACCGGTCGTCGTCACCGTCGGGCTAATGGTGATGCCGCTTGTACCGGAATTCAATGTGATATTAAGATTACCCACCACCACAGGCGATGCGGAGCTCGAACTGCCATAAACTCCACCGCCAGTAAAAGAAAGGTCAATATATGCATTCGCCATCAGGGCCACAGGAAGATTCAGCGTCGGTGCGGCTGTATCAATGGTCAAATTCAAGGCCGGCGATGCCGCAGACTCGTTGTCAGCAGTATCCCCTACCTTGTACGTTATCGTGTGCGCGCCCGCAGTGAGGCCACTGCCCGCAGCGGCATAAGTCAGCTGATCCGCGGGAGCTCCGGCCATAGTAGTATCGCCAGGTGTCAGAGTCCATGTCCAGTTGCCTGAAGTATCGACCAGAGCGGCGCCAATCAACGTCGAGCCGTCATAGATATAGACATAGTCGCCCGCAGTCAGCCCTGAACCCGAAAGCGTCGGCGTATTGTCGTTTGTGATATTGTCGGTTGAAGAGGCGCCCGTATCCGCAGAGGCTGCAAGATCGGCCGCGCTGCCCGGCGTTGCCGGCGGAGTGTTATCATACGTGACAGTCAGTACCGGAGAGGTGGCGCTTGCCACCCCCGTCGAAGAAACCGTGCCCACCGAATAGTTATGGTCTCCAGAGGCAGGCGCTGCAGTAATGCTCAGAGTGTAGTTGCCCGAAGAATCGGACACGGCGCTCACCACCGGAATGCGCTCGTTGATAATGCCCGTGCCGTTCGTTGTAAGATTGACCGCGCTGCCGCCGGGCGTGGTGGCGAGCTGGAAATCATTGGCAGTGCGGTTGATGACGTAGTATGTCGTGTAGGTCAAAATTCCCGTCGTTGAGTTGATTGTCATGAAACTGATCGCATCGCCGTTCTGGAAACCGTGCGCGGTAAGCCCCACGCGGTCGGTCGCATCGGTGAAGGTGACAGGGCGCGAATCGTAGAGCACCACGGTGGTGTTGGGCGCGACAGTGCCGGTAAATGCCATACTACCCGGCGTCGGAAATGGGTTCGTGATATTATCCGAATCGTTTGGCCCCGTATCTGTCGCAGCAGTCAGATCCGGAGCCGTCGAGGGAGCGTTACCCGCGCCGTTGAATGTTGCCGAATTCGGAGTGCCCAGGCAGGCATCAGACAAATCTGTCAGCGGAGTCGTTCCTGTTGGAGTACAGGGCGAGCCGCCTTGTGCGCCGGTCACAGTAAAGCTAGTGGAAGAGCCGAATGCTCCAAGAGAAAGCGTCAGACGCACCTTGGTTGCATCTGCCTGGCGCACCGCCGCGACAACAGTCTGTGCGGTGACTGTATAATTTCCAGTGTTCTGTGAGCGTGCAAGATGCATCTGTTCGCTGAATGCCACCTCAAGAGTAAAGGGATCGATGAGCGTCGCCATATAGAGGGTCGGCGCTGTCGCAGAGTTTGCCGCCTGGCCGTAGAAAGTCGCGCTGCCTCCGGTTAGAATATTGCCGGCTGCATCCTGAACTCCGCTGATGGTTGCCGTGTAGGTCGTGTTGGTCTGTCCTGTGACATTGACAATGCAGCTTGAACCCGTGCAGGTAATGCTGCCGACTGTCAGCGCAGGAGTGAATGAATAGTTACCTGCGGTTTGGCCGGTAGTGGTATCGACAACTTCGCTGAATAATACCTGCAACTGCGTACTCGACAGCGCAACAATCGAAACGATCGATGGTGCAGTTGTATCTGAGCCCGCACCGCTGCCGGGATAAGTATAAGTGCCCGAAGTCGCATCATTGCCGTCGCCATAAAGACTCTGAACGGCATTGGCAGCCACATTTACCGTGCAGCCGTCTGTCGCCGAAGCCGAGGCAGGTAACGCCGGGCGCGGGCTGTCGCCCGAGAGCGTCAGGTTAACCACCCCGGATTGAACCTGTATCGCTGAGACCCTGTTGCCGATTACAGGACAGCCCGCACCACCTAAACTAAAATCCGTTTCTGCGATCGTCGAATTATCGAGCGCCTGGTTAAAAGTTATGCGGAGCGTTGTAGGAGATGTTGCCACCACAGAGGTGATAGCAGGCTTCGTGGCCAGCGCCGGCCCAATAAACGTCAGCGTTTGCTCATCGGGCGGAGTATTGAAAGTGCCGTAGAGCGCATCGTTGTTGGTTAAATCCTTTGTGCGCGTTCCGTCGTCATGGTACTTGAAGGTATATGTCGTACCAGAAACCAGCGTGATCGGGCTTGTAATCTCCATCATATCGGAACTGCTTGCACCCGATGGGAAAAGTGCGGCGGCAGTCGGGCCACTGCCATTGATCTCAAAATCTCCCAGATCGATGCCGGCCGAGGTCACTGGTTCAGACCACTGCAGACGCACAGTCGTGGCGTTGATCGGAATAACCGCTGTTACATACGGCCTGCCGTCGCCGGTAAACGTCGTGGTCGAACTTGCCATGGTATTGCCGGCAGTGTCCTGAATGCCGCTCACCGTTACGCTGTAGCTCTGCGTTGTCTGCGTTCCCGTCGTGATATCGCACGAAGTACCGCTTGCATTGCAGGTGATGCTGCCGATGGAAAGCGAGGGCGATATAGTAAAATTACTCGCTGTCGGCGTCTGTATGGGTTCATTGAAAGTGATGCGGATGGTTGTGGAATCGATGGCTGTGACAGTACCGACAGAGGGCGCCGTGGTATCGGGCGCCGGGTTGTACGGGAATACGGCTGTATTATTGGTAGAACTCAGTGCAGCACCGTTAGCCCCAATAATGCCTGTGCCAGCCGCAACCGTTACCTTGCAACTACCCGCTGTCACATCGGTATTGCCCAGCGAGGTGAGTATGACCTGCGTCGAATTGATGACAGTGGCACTACCCATTGTCAGATTCGCGCCCGGGCACTGCGAAAAGGTATAGTTTCCTGCAGTCTGCAGCTGTGTTAACGACGTGGAAGGGTTGGTGATCGTCATCGGTGAGTCGAACGTGATCAAGACCGACGTCGGAGACGACGATACTGCGCTTTGAACCTTCGGCGCCACCGCGCCGCCGAAGCCCACCCATGCGGGGCTGCAGACGTTCGACATCGTATTGCCCCAGATATCTTTTACACCATTGACGCGCACATAATAGGTCACCCCCGCGCTCGGGTTAGGCGTGTTCAAATCCATGCTGACTTTCGCAAAATTGAGCGTGTCGCGGCTCAGGTTACTGATCGCAAAAGTTGTACTCGTTGTGCAGCTCGCATCCGTGTAGAAGGTGTAGTTGCCGCTCGTCTGCGCCGTGGTCAAATCGACCGCCTCGCTGAAAGTAATGTTGAGCTTAGAAGTCGATGACATCCATGCGGCATTGATCGTGGGGGCTGACGCATCGACGTTGTTGGGGGCTGTATAAGTCGCTGTGGAAGCCGATGGACTTAAGGTTGCCCCGTCAACGCCCACAAGGTTGGATGCCTGCAGGGTGTAGGTACTGCCAGCAGTGTGCAGGCTGGTATCGATATAGACCACCGAGCTGTCAAATGGGTCGCGCGTAACAGCAATAATATCTAAGCGCGTACCGTTCGCATCCGTAATCGTGTAGTTGCCGGGATTTTCTGCAGATTCCAGGGAAATGTACTTGTTGAATTTCACGCGCACACGCGTGGGCGACAGCGGCGTAGCGCTGGCAAGCCCGACATCCACTGCGGCATTTGCCTTGCCAAAAATAATGTCGAACGGCTGGAAGAACGTGCTATACGTTTTTCCCGAACAGTTTGCGGTAAAAGCCGCTGCGAAGAGCGCGATACCGATTTTTGCTTTGAACCCTGATTTACTCACTTTTCCCCCGTCTGGCATACCAGCAAGATACAAAATTAAAAAATTTTGCAATACCGGCGTTTGCCGGTATTACTCGGTAGTATTTCATAGATGATCGCCTCATCTGATCCTCATAGGCGCCCGTTCGACGCGCCCGGTTGCCTTGAGCGACCTGGCGATGCCATCGGCAACAAGGCGCGACAAGGTTGACCTGTACTGCAGGCACGAGCGGGAAAGGCGGTCTGTACACGCTCCTGAAGCCAGGTTGTTGAAGAGTTGCGTAAGGTTACCGGTCGCTGCGGAAAAGTCGAACCAGGTAGCTGCATCAAAGGTAAACCCGCTCAGAAGGCTGCCCGGCTCTGTTGATGACTGCGCCACAAGGGAATCACAGTAGCTGAGCGAAAGCGGGACACCGTAGCGGGTCATGCCATTGCTGAAAATAAGGTTGCCGGCAATGCTGTACGTCTTGGCATCTAACGCACGGTTCGCATCGAATAGCAGTGAACCTGCGGTTATGGCTGCAGCGTCGAGTGTTTGCTCAAGAGCGACTGTAGCGCCCGAAAGCAGATCTACTTCGGTGGTAATCTGCTGAGCAGCATAGGGCTCAAGCGTTAACCCCTGCAGTAATATACGCGCTTCAGTCATTTCGAATGTATAACCCGAATCACCGCTGGCGAACTTCACCGGCAATGCTGCACACGGCGCGGCTGTGCTCGCGCACGATTCCGAAGCGCTCAGATGCAGCGAAATTGAACTGAGTGCCGAGCGGCGACCGATGCTCTCTCCGTCGCTGTCGGGATTTCCCACCTCAAGGTTGCAATGCATAGTCCCAAGCAGCAGCAGAAGGATCAGAATGTTACGATAGACTTTCATGGCCAGGGAATCTCCGTCGCATTGAAGAACTGCATGTTCAGATAGTAGATCGCCCGGTCTTTCTCGTAGGGAATACCCTCGGGCTTTTCGTCGCGCTTTTTCTTAAGGAAATCGAGTAGTTCTGCGCGAAAAGCCGCCGTGCGGCGCTTGATAAAATCAAAATCCGACTTGCCGAGGTTCAGCGTAAGCGAAGAAATATCGCGCTGCATTGCGGGCGTTTCGTCGATCGAACGGGCGGCAAGCGCGAGCAATTCTTTGTGGTAGAGGGCTATAGCGAGCGATTTGACCTCTGCCCCGGTCGTGAGATCTGCCGTCGCCTGAACGAGCCTGCCCTTGCGGTCGCGCTCGAGCAGCTTCGCATCGAGGAGCGTTTTTATCGCGCGCTCTGCCTGCTGCGGAGTAATCTGCGGACGCAACTGCCGCGCAATCCACTTTGGATCTTCGCGAAAGTCTGGTAGCGCCACGAGCTCCCGTATGGTCAGCACATAAGGATTGCGGAAAATTTCGTAGAACTCAGAACCTATCTTGCGGATTTCAGAGCGCGGCATCGCAGCGCACATCTGTTCGTAGTAGTCGTTTTTTTCATCGACAGTGCGCGCATTGGCGAATTTCACCATGAGCTCGAGATACGTACGCTCGGCGGCCTTGAGCCCGAGACCACGGGCGACTTTGCCGGCAGAGTCCGACGTGAGGGAGCGCTTATTGTCCATGACATTGGCCAGAAATGTATGGGTATTGAAGCCCGCCTTACGGGCAAACTCGCGCAGCGTAACTTTACCCTCCGCCTTCTGTGCAGCATAGGCGTCACGAATAAACTCCCGATAATCGGTATATGTGTAGATACTCCTCTGCACCTTGTATTAATGACGGAGTTTTACGACTCAAAACAACGGGAAAAAATGAAAAAGCTGTACTCTATAGAGTACAAACTACTACCAGCCGCTGGGGCCGAATTTCTAAAATTAAGCGGAAATCCCTCTATTTTTGCAGCTTCTGCGGTTGCGAGGCACGACTTTGTGCTCTGAACGACCTGGCAATGCGACGCTCGACCATTGCTGAGAGTACGCCGGGCAGCATCTCGCAGCGGCGCGTATCGAGAGTCGCGCATGCACCGGTCTTTAAGCCCTTGAGCAGCTGCGGAATTACCGGGTCGTTGGCGAGATCAAACCACACAGCAGGATCCAGCACAAGAGCCTCGAGGCCCGACTCGGGCATAGCGACTTCTCCCGTCATGCTACCCGTGCCCGTGAGCGGTAACGCCATGCGCACCGGAACGCCAGCGACATGGCCTACCAGGACGCCATCGAGTTGCCAGCTTGCGGCATTACCTTTGGGGGAGCTAAAACTGATCTTCAGGTTTTTGACCTGCTCTTCGCTGACCGTCTGCGGCAGATTGACCACGGCTTCGCTGATGAGTTCCACCGTCTTAGCGATGCTCTGCGGCGCAAACGGCTCTGGGGCGATTGCGTCGAGCGCAAACGCGGCACTCGTTAGTTCATAGCGCAACTGTACATAAGGCAACCCCGTCTCAACCGGCACCGAGTTGCAGGGCTGCTCTGGAGCACAGGATGCGTATTGGGTAAGGCGCATCGTAATCGAATGCAGCCCCGGAGCGGGAGCCTCGCCTGTATCCGGGTTGCCTACCTCAAGATTGCAGCCCTGCGCCAGCAAGAATACGCCCACCGCCGGCCCGAGGGCGGCTGCACACAGATTGAGAAGCGCGCCCAGGCGCTTTTTGGGGTAGGTGCACTTTCGGTCGGTCATACTCTACCGCGTGGCCTAATAGCGCGCCACGCCCGTAATTAATCAGTCAACCAGTATTCTCACTTCAACGCGGCGGTTCTTCTTGGCGCCCTCGTCCGTTTTGCCATCGGCGATCGGTTTTGAACCGCCATAGCCCTTCGAAGTCAGACGATTGCCGTCGATGCCTTTCGCAATGAGGTATTTACGCACAGTTTCCGCACGCTTCTCGGAAAGCTTGATAGTAGCAGGATCGTCATCGCCACGAGCCGCTGTATGGCCACCGATCTCGATGCGGATTTCGGGGTTCTTCTTGAGAAACTCCACCAGTTCGAGCAACGCTTTCTCGGGGGCTTTGCCGGTCACGAGCTGGTCAGAGTCAGGCTTGAAGTTGACTCCCTCAAGGCTATAAGTGAGCGGAGCGAGAATGAAGTCGCGATCCTGAGCCTTCTTGTCGTTCGTGGTAAGCGGCAGCTCAGCGTTGGCATTCGCATAACCATCTTTATGTACCTCGATGCCGTAGTCGAGACCTGGCTCGATTTCCATGGCGTACTGGCCCTTGTCATTGGTATCCACTTGTTTCACTACGGCGTCGCTGCCTTTAGCGCGCAGTTTCAGCGTGGCGCCAGTGATCGGCGTGCCATCAGGATTCTTTACTGTTCCCTTGAGATTGAGTACTACACTCTTAACGCCGAGGTATTGGATGGGCAGCATCTTCGGTTCAGGCGGAGTTACACCGTAATGCCAGGCCGCGCCGAGATTGAACATGAAGTATTGGCCTGATAGATCCTGCGAGTGCAAAAGATAGCCACCATCCAGAGTAAATGCCACGGGCCATTTATCGGGACGCACTTCAACGCCCAGCGCGCTCGAAAAACCGTGCCCGATATAGCTGCCTGACCGCGCGCTTTCGGCGCCGGGTGCAAGCAGAGAAATATACTCAGGCTTTACCTGAGTGCTGACTGAACTAAAGATAACTCCATCGGCGAGGCGCAGGTACGGAGAGATTGTCATACTCCAACCTTTTGGGCGTAAGTCCCAAAACAGGGTGAGCTGTGCCAACACAGGAATCAAAGTAATTCTCCCCTCGCTTACCGCCTGACCGTTCTGGAACAGGTCCTGCGAAAAGCGGTGGAACCCTGCGTTGATGCCGCCGCGCAGGCGCAGGCTATACTTTTTCAAGGGCAAAAACTTCAGTTCAGGGATCGCCACCGAATTCTCGACGGTAACTCCCAAGACTCCGAACTTGAGCAGGCTGATATTGCCGGTCGGCAAGAGCGGGGTGTAGTAGACACCAAGGCGCGGGTCGAGCTTGCTCCACTTATGAAACAGGTTGTGGGCAGGAAAAAGCGTTTCTCGCTTACCCGCTATGTCCACGGTCTGCATGGTATCCATGGTCGCGTCTTTCGCAAATGGACGTACCCCCAGAATCAAAGCTTCTCCCTTTTCTGCGACAGGATCTGCAGTAAAATCAAAGCCTCTTACCGCCGCGCCGGTTACGTCGTAGAAGGGTAATTGCTTTTTTTCTCCCGATGCGGAGAGCGTCAGCAACGCTGTATCATAGCGCTTCTTAATATCAGTAGGCGCGAGAGTGAGAGAGCGCGTAACAAAGGGCTTGCCGATAAACCGGCAGTGCCCTGTTTCCATTTTGGCTGCGGCGCCAAATTTTGCCTTGGGCAGATATTTTGGCCAGTCTTTTGCGTCGCATATCGCGCCTGGCACAATCGCTGCGCGGACATCGACGACAGAGGCCTTGTCATTTTCTGACACGTACTCCACGTGCAGCAGGACGGCATCTGTTGTTTCGATGACCACATCGGTTTTTGGCGGCGCGGCCTCCAGGAGCGCCGGTAACAACAGAGCCAGCGCGGGCAGTAGGTACGTATGTTTCATAGCTATAATTAGCAGGCTGTTGAAAAACAGCTGATCTTTTTGTATCTTAACGGTATGCGTGG
>CAYOZO010000037.1:0-24693 GCA_964408405.1 uncultured Turneriella sp. | reverse complement strand
AGACGCAGGGGCGGAAAAAGGCAGTGTTTCTGGGTTTTTTCAACAGGCTGCTAGGTCTGTGCAGGACACTTGAACCGGATTGTGCAGAAACCCGGACGGCCTGCCAGCAGGATAACACCTTATACTAGTTATAGCGGACGCGACTGCAAAAAGCGACATCCAACAGAACGACGCAGTAAACAACGGTTTTTAAGCGCCCCGCTAAGTTCTCACAGTGCACATAGTCGGACATCCGACATGACTACATTTATCAGGCTGTTGAAAAACAGCCTGCTAGCCAATAAACGCACTCTGAAAACAGGTTTAATCCGCTTGACGTGGCAACGGAAGACACTCCAATGAGCAAGATGGCGGCGGACATCATAGCGATTGCCAACCAGAAGGGCGGAGAAGGCAAGACCACCACATCCATCAACCTCGCCCACGGACTTTCCCTTGCCGGCAAAAAAACCCTGTTGGTTGACATGGATCCGCAGGGAAACAGCTCGGGGATTTTTGCTGATGTTGATAGCCTCACAAAGACGGTCGCAGATCTTTTCCTCAAGAAGTATACAGCAGAAGAGATCATAATACCCACGAAGTATCCAAATCTTGATCTGATGCCAGCAAAGATAAACCTGGCAGAAGTCGAGCTAAGTACGCTGAATGTCGATGCTCCTTATGTTATGCGCGACGCTCTCGAAACCGTAAGAGATAAGTATGACGCAGTTGTGATTGATTGCCCGCCAAGCTTGTCGATCTTTACCATCAACGCATTGGGTGCCGCGGGTTATGTCATTATCCCCTTGCAGGCGGAAAAATTTAGCATAGATGGAATCAAGGGTTTGCAGGGCACAATAGAGGGTATTAAGCGGCGCATAAATCCAGACCTCCGCATCCTCGGAGCATTAATTACCCAGCTCAAGAGCAACACGGTTCTGACAAAAACCATTTTGCCTGTTATCCAAAATTATTTTCCCGTGTTTAACACCTCAATCTCTACGGGGGTAGCAGTGGGCGAGAGCCACTTGTCACGCCGCTCACTCCTCGACTACAACTCGGGCGTCAAACAGGCCAAAGAATACCAGGCCTTCGTCAAAGAGGTGCTTGATGGCATCAAAAAGTAAGAAACTGGCTTTCGCTGCAGACATTTTCGAACAGGATATCGAAGGCATCATCCGAAAGATTGCCATCAATGACATTTCACCCTCGGCTGAACAACCAAGGACCAAATTTGACGACGACTCCATCCGCAGCCTTGCTGACTCCATCAGAACCGAAGGCCTGATGCAGCCGATAGTGGTCACTAAAGAAGGAACCAGGTACAAGATCATTGCAGGGGAGCGACGGTACCGGGCTGCACGCCTGGCCGGCCTGGAGGAGATTGAATGCAGAATTCTGCGCAAGAACCCGAAGGACACCTACCGACTAGCAGTCATCGAAAACCTACAAAGGGAAAATCTTGATCCGGTGGATGAGGCAAGAGCCTTCCGCAAGCTCAAGCGTGAATATGGCTACCTGGACGCAGATCTGGCTCAGATCGTAGGAAAATCGCGCAACTACGTCACCGAAATACTGTCCGTTGCCGACCTGCCACAAAGCTGGATCGAAAGAGCAAAAGAGGCGGGCATTGAATCAAAAAACCTGTTTATCCAATTCGCACAGGCAGTGAAAAATGGCAGCGCCGAGCAGTTTATCGAGGCATTCAAGAGCGGATCAGTAACTACAGTTGCTGCCGCAAAACAGTTCAACCAGTCGCACAAGAATCAGGCAAAAACCGATACTAAGAAGGCGCCTGCGAGCATAGACGAACTCGCTGTAAAAATTGAAACCAGAGACGGGCAGTGGAAGGCTCAGATCTCATTCAAAACAGACAGAATAACATTACCCGAAAAAGTACGACAACTAGAAAACGCACTCAAAGAGGCTGTACGCAAGACAATGGCCCGGTAGAGCCTGCGCGCTAACTCATGCAAAAAAAGCAACAAGGCGATTTTTTTGCGCGAGCCGGGGCCTAACAGGCTGTTGAAAAACAGCCGCAAAGCAGGATGTTGAAACCGAGCGCAGCTGCAGACAGGCCATTTATGGCCGTTTCGCAAGCGGTTCGCAGCGCGAATCGCGGCGTCTGCAGCGAGCACGGGATTTTTTCAACATCTTGCTAAGTTTCGCCTGAACATAGCCGAAAATCGGTAAAAATTGTGCCTCTTGGCGCCTCGCATAAGCAAATCGACACGTTTTGCGAAGGAGTTTTTGCCGATTAGCGGATGCGGTTTGCGTGAAAAATCGCTCCGGCAAATTGGCGCATGAGGCTCGTAAACACCAGAAAAGGATTGACAACTCAGAATTATGTCACATTGTTTGAGTCGCAGGCTGTTGAAAACATCCTGCGAGAAAACAAGGGCTTGTTGGATTCTCGCGCTAAAAAAAAAGAGTAGGGCGCACCCTCGTTTTCTAAACAGGAGACCTTTGCAGGGCGGAGCTTTAGCCGCAACGGGGTCTGGTTGAAGCCTTTGGTGTGGGCAAAAAAAAGGGCACGTTGCCATGCCCGAAATTCCAAAGGGAACTTGTTGGATGATGAGACATAATCAGCAGCCAACAATCCGTCAACCAAAAATTGATTATTTTTGAGCGAGGGATAATGGACACAAACAACACATACCTTGCCATTATGTCCGATATCTTGGACAGTGGAACCTGGGCCAAACTAGGCCCGGCAGCCAAGGCGCTTTATCCGGTGCTGTGCAAATTTAGCAATCACAGCTTTAAGCCCGTTTGGCCTGGAACAGACATCCTATTGAAACTCACCGGATTTAAAACCAAGAAATCCCTGCAAGACGCCAAGCGCGAGCTGGTAGAAGCAGGCCTGATACATGTTGTGCCGGGAACTGGACGGACGCCCTCGTACTATTACTTTCGATTCGACTACCCCGGCAGCAAGGTGGATATAGAAAGCCACCGGGATACAAAAATACACCCCAGGGGAATAAAAAACCACCCCTCAGCGGGCGACACAGGTAGCCCTGAGGGTGTAGCCAGCATACCCCCAAACCATATCAATATCCATATAAACAAACTCACGCAAACGACAAACAACAACAACGGTGACTTGTGGTCGTTGTTGAATGAATTTTTTGGGTCGGATAGAAAGCGCGGTGACTTTCGTGAGCATTTGGTACAGGAGATGCTGGAAAAGTACGGCTCTCTCGAAGTGGGTGAGGCTGTACGAATTGCAATCAGCAAGGGCAAGGACGGCGACATCCGCTATCTGGAAGGCATATTGAAAAATCGGGAATCGAAGCAATCTGGCACAAGCGCTGGTAACGAGGAGTTTTCGTTTGCAAACCTGCCAGCGGAGCTCAAAATTTGGCAAGGGCATCTCATTCCAATGGGGAGATTTGAATCTACCTGGTATTTTTCAGCTAACAGCGATGTTTCACCGAGTTTTGTGGAGGAGCAATTCCGCAGAGCGGGGCTAAAAATTCGGGTCATAAAGGCAAGGCCCGAGCAAGATGCGGGCGAATTTTCGGCAAGGAGAACGGCAATAAATTGATTGAAACACTATTCGGCCTTTCATGATGGGGCGAAAATCAGCAGCCGTTCGCGGCTCATAGTTTTACGGGGGGCGTTATGCCATTGATGCTTTATACGGTAGTCTTTTTTCTTTTACTATGTGTATTTGGTTTGTTTTGGTATCTGCAAAGTGGTTCGCCGGTTAGGGATGCTTACGTTTCTCCTCTATTTGCCGATCATGAGAAAAACCTCAGCGGAGAAGACCTCTCGCTTTTACTGGGATTGCGTCGCATTGAGCATCTTGCAGACCGCAGTCGGTGGCTGCTCTTTATATCGATTCTGCTCCTCATCATTGAATTTTTTGCCGTGCTGGGTACACTGATTGAGAACCGTGGCCAGATGTACTGGATGAGCGCCATCCATCACGGCTACGTGATCGGGGGATTTATCTACCTGTTGGTTTCAGTTGTTGCGGTCTTTCTGTCGGTTCGCATTGTTTCGGCAGAAAAATCTCTGTCTGTTTCCAATCCTTTTGAGAGGATTGAGGCGTGGGAGCATAAGGTTATTCAGGCCGACGCCGAGCAAAAGAAGCGTATCGCGTTATACCTGAGCCAGGAGTCAGGCCGACTGGAGGGGTATTTCGCATTTGTCTTTGCGCTGATTGGCTGCGGTTTGACGCTGCTCATGATCTGGGTTGCCGGCTGGTTGCTGCAATTCGTTCGCTAAAACTACTTAATGGATCTCACGCGGTCTCTTGGTGCAAATGTTGCCCATGTTCATTCATTTACTCAGGCCCTGAAGCCAGAGCACCATGGCGAGGCCATTGGTTTCTCGATAGAAAGAACGGCGCCGCATTGCAGCGTGCGCATCGAATTGGCAGAGGTCTCCTATCTGAATTTCTTGCGCTATGACAGCAGCTTGCACGTCCTGGCCGATATTTCCTGGTCTGATACCGGACAGCGGTTCTACCGGGTGCACGGTGTCAGGCACGAGAGTCATGGTGAATCGCGTGAGTTTTCATTTCCACTTGTACAAGCCAGGTACCTCCTAATCAATTTTTATCAGGAAGCTGGCCCGATTCACAAGTGCGAAATTCGCAAGTTCCAGACCGGATTCAAGGCGCAGGTAAAACTTAAGGCCAGCTCCGAGTCGGATCGTCTGTGGACGGCAGAAAATCTCATAGATCGCCGCGAAGACTATGGCTGGGCATCGGTTATTCGGGAGAAAAATGAAATCGACACGATTACAGCCGATCTGAATGGCCTGTTTTTCATTGCAGAAGTACATCTGAAGTCAGTTCATGATGAATACAACTTCTTCCCGCAGACTTTTCAGATTCAGCTCTCTGAAAATGGCAGCGTGTGGCAAACTGTTCAGTCAGAAGACCACTTTTTTGCCGCGCCGGGCAGTTGGTATGCCTGGCGTTTTCCAGCAACTCGGGCGCGCTATGTCCGTCTGCAAATCGACAGACACGCACACTATCGCAAGGCTGAGTACCAGTCAAAGATCCTTGATCTTGCTATAATTGGCGCTACAGACTTCTCGCTTGTGGGCAGTCATTCTGCTTCCGCAGCGCGCATGGCCAGTGAAAATGTTCCTGGTTTGGTTTTGCTTGCCGGTAATAACATTGCTGCGCCGAATCGCGTAGTGCAGAGCGACGATGCGCGTTTGCGCAATGCCAGCACGGAGTATCGCGGCATTGTCCAGTTTGCCCGTGATAATGAAGCCGCGCCGGAAAAAGCGGTGCAGGGGAATGACTCGCGCCTGAAGGTTGCGACGGTATCAGCGCCTGGTATCGTGCGGTTGGCGAAGGACGGCGAGGTCAGCGACCAGGCAGCCGTACAGGGCAGTGATGCTCGCTTGCGGCGCGCGACAGAGGATGCGCCTGGTATCGTGCAGTTAGCCAAGGACGGCGAGACTCGCCCTGGAGTTGCGCTGCAGGCAAGCGACAGTCGTTTGAAGGCTGCTTCACTGGAGGCAGCTGGTATTGTCGTGCTGGCGAAAGACGGCGAGACTGCGGCGGGTAAGGCTGTGCAGGGCAATGATACGCGATTGCGACTTTCCAGCCAGGCATGGCCTGGTATTGTTCAATTAGCCGCACACGGAGAGATAGCCGGTAACAAAGCCGTTGTTGCAGATGATCCACGGTTGATCGAAGCCGATGAATCGAGAAAAGGTCGGGTACAGTTTGCCCGTAAGGGAGAAAGCGCTGACCTTAAGGCGGTGCAGGCCAGCGACCCGCGTCTGCAGAATGCGACAGAAGAAAATCCCGGAGTGGTGCGATTTGCGCGCGATGGGGTTGCGGCTACAGGCCAGGCGGTGCAGGCGAGCGATAGCCGGCTGAGCGATGCGCGGCCGCCCAGGCCGCACATGCATAGCGAGTATGCACTGGTGCAGCATGAGTATAACTCTCATACGGGCAATATTGTTATTAAACATTCGGGGCGCACAGCCGTACCTGACGGTTTTTCCACGCCGCTGGATTTACACGCTCCCATTGTAGCAGAGAATACCCAGGGCGTTGCAGGAATTTTCTCAGGTGGCATGGTTTCCAGCGCTGAAGGTACAGCAGCTTACCTGGTCTCGCGTTCTGCGACTGCGCTGCAGGCTGTCTCGCGTGATCAGGCTGCAGCAAGTCTTGTTTCGGCGAATAACTTTGCTCTCCATATTCCGCGCTCGTTAGGCGGAGTGAAAGGTTCCGAGAAAGCCATTCGCGCAGAGGGGCAGGTTCTTGTTGAAGGTCAGGTCAGTGTCAAAGGAGTGCCGTGCCTGACGGTTGCTTTGCCCAAAGCAGCGAGTGAAGCTTTTGTAGAAGGAGACCTTCTCACGGTTGATAATGGCGTTGTAGCTAAACTCCGGAATGACTCACAGCCTTTCATTGGTGTAGTGGCAAAAGAAGGTGCAGTTCAACTGGAAGGCGGCCAGGTGGGCATTCGGGTTGCCGTAGCTGGACTTGTTTCGCTGCGGGTTTTTGGCATAGTCAGAGCCGGCGATAAACTGACGTTCAACCCTGGTCAGCCAGGTACCTGTCGTGTCGCGCAGGATAAGGACAAAGTTTTGGCGGTGGCGCTGGAATCAATCAATAATGAACGTGAGAAGCAGGTCTTGAGTATATTTGCGCAGTGACACCTGACCTATTAGCTAATCACCCCCTTTCGCGCGAACTCGCCAGCTGCGGAAATTTGTTCCATCGCTGGCAGTGGTCGCTTTCGAGCAGTAGCAACTATTCGGCGCTGCTTGAGCCCGAGACGGTAATCATCTCACGCTCGGGGGTGGATAAAGAACGCATGACCTCCGCCGATTTTATGCTTGTTGATCTTCATGGGCGACCTGCGCCCGAGTACTCTTCGTTCAAGCCTTCGGCAGAGACGGAGCTGCACTGTCACGTTTACCGGATTGCGAGGCAGCGGGGTTTGCCGGTCGGTTCGGTGCTGCATACCCATTCAAAATATGCAGTCTATTTTTCCCGCCGCTGCAGCAGGGAAGGGACCATTGCGTTTTCCGGTTTTGAAATGCAGAAGATTTTTGAAGGCATTACGACCCACGCGAGCACTGTGGTGCTACCGGTCTTTCCGAATAGCCAGGATATGGCAGATATTGTAGCGGATTTTGAAAGATGGCTTCAGGGTAATGCCTGGCCGCCAGGTTATCTCATCGAAGGCCATGGTGTTTATACGTGGGGCAAGACTGTATTGCACGCCAAGCAGAAGCTCGAGGCGCTGGAATATTTGATGGATCTCAAATATATGGAGGAAAGATAATGCAAAGCCGACTCACAATTTCGCCGGATAACAATCCTGAACAGAAGGAAGTGTACACGGATTTCGATGCCATTGCCGCAAAACTGCGCGAAGCTGGTATTGGTTATGAGCGCTGGGAGGCGGAAAAACCTTTGAGTGAAACCGCTTCGCCGGAAGAGGTTGCTGCTGCCTACAAGTCTTCTATCGACCGTATCCTGCAACAAGGCTACAAGACCTTTGATGTTGTATCGCTTTACCCGTCAGCCCCGAATGCTTCCGAGGCGCGAGCTAAATTTATCAACGAACATACCCATGCCGAAGACGAAGTCAGGTTCTTCGTGGACGGCTCGGGCATGTTTTACATTCACAAGGACGGCAAGGTATTCATGATGCTCTGTACCAAAGGAGATTTTATTAACCTGCCCGCTGGTACGACGCACTGGTTCGATATGGGGCCAAAACCCTTTTTTAAGGCGATTCGGGTTTTTAACAATCCCGAAGGTTGGGTTGGACATTTTACGGGCGATACAATTTCCGAGCGATTTCCGAAATACGAATAAGTGAAGATTTCAGGAGTCATCTGCGATATCGAAGGAACAACGTCTTCGATATCATTTGTACACAAGGTGCTGTTTCCGCTCTCTCTGGAGCGTATCGATGCATTCTTGCGGACGCACGGGTCTGACCGGGACGTTCTGGCGCAATTGCGCGTGCTCGGGCAAAAGCTCTTTGGCGTTAATGTATCTGACCATGAACTTCCGGAAAGACTCTTGCCGGTGCTAAGGGATTACATACAGAAAGACGTCAAAGATACGACGCTCAAATGGCTCCAGGGTAAGATCTGGAAAGAAGCATTTGAAAGTGGCGTTGTTAAAGGTCATGTTTATCCTGAAGTGCCGGATATTTTGCAACGTTGGCATGCCTCAGGTTGCAGCCTTTTTGTCTATAGCTCAGGTTCTGCAGAAGCGCAGCAATTACTCTTTCGCTATTCAGAGGTGGGCGATCTGACTCCGCTTTTTAAGGGCTATTTCGATACAACGATTGGAGGCAAGCGCGAGAGCAGTTCTTACGCAGCCATTGCAAGTCATACCGGCATAGCTCCTAACGCACTGCTGTTTCTCTCAGACGTCGTGGAAGAATTGCATGCCGCAAGATCTGCCGGATTAGAGACCTGCTTGCTGCTGCGTGAAGGTATTGTGCCGCCAGCAGGCTATGGCGGCAAAGCTGCTGCCGATTTTACGGAGGTTCACCGGCAGTTTTTCGCCTGAGCGCCGCGCGGAATATGGTTGCCTTGCGGCGCTTGCTGCAAAAATCAGCACATGGCTAAACCATTCATTATCACGATCGATCAGGGTACGACTGGTTCGCGGGTGTTTCTTATCTCTGAACGCGGCGAGGTGCTTTCGAGCGCATACGAAGAGTTCACGCAGTATTTTCCCAGACCTGGCTGGGTAGAGCACGATGCCGAAGAAATCTGGACGAGCGTAGAACGGCTGCTCGGCAAAGCACTCGATAGTGCTGGACTCAAGGGGGCAGATGCGGCTGCGATTGGCATTACGAACCAGCGCGAAACAACCGTGGTTTGGGAAAAATCTACCGGTAAGCCCATACATCCCGCAATAGTCTGGCAGTGCAGGCGCACCGCAGACTATTGTGAGCAGCTCAAGAAAGAGGGCAGGGCAGAGCTTTTTCGGCAGAAGACGGGTTTGGTTCTCGATGCATATTTTTCCGGCACAAAAATAAAATACATTCTCGATACGGTATTGGGCGCCCGCTCTCGTGCGCACAATGGCGAGGTGCTGTTTGGTACGATGGATAGCTTCCTATTGCACCGCCTTACAGGAGAGCACAAGACAGATTTCACCAATGCATCGCGTACGCTGCTGTTTAATATTCATGAGCGAGAGTGGGATCAAGAACTTTGTGAAATTCTGCAAGTGCCGGAGAAAATGCTCCCTGCTGCGCAGGCCAGTAGTAGCCTTTTTGGCAAAACGCGAAATGTCAAAGGTTTACCCGACGGCATCCCCGTGTTTTCGCTTATCGGCGACCAGCAGTCTGCATTGTACGGCCAGCTTTGTCACAATCCTGGCGAGGCCAAGAATACCTATGGTACAGGTTGCTTTGTCGTCATGAATCTGGGTGATAAGTTTCTGCAGAGTAAGAATGGTCTTATTACTACCCTTGCGTGCGATGCGTGGGGCAAACCGGTCTATGCTCTGGAAGGTTCCATATTCATCGGCGGGGCGGTTATACAATGGCTGCGCGATAAGATGCATTTCTTTGACGACTCGGGTAAATCAGAGAGTCTCGCAAAGTCTGCGGCTGAAGAATCAGAAGTGGTCTTTGTGCCGGCATTCGCCGGCCTGGGCGCTCCCTACTGGGATCAAAATGCGCGTGGGGCGATTATGGGGCTTACGCGCGATACCACAGCCGAGCAGATCACCCAGGCTGCACTCAAGGCAATTGCGCTGCAGTCTTATGACGTGATTGCTGCGATGCAGATCGATAGCGGTTTGAAGTTGCCGATGCTCAAAGTTGACGGTGGCGCTACGCGAAATCATTACCTGATGGAGTTTCAGGCGGGCATACTTGGAGCTCCAGTCGTGGTGCCGCGTAATGCCGAGACAACCGTACTGGGGGCGGCTTACCTTGCTGGTCTTGGCGCGGGTATCTGGACATCGCCTGACGAATTGAAAACACTGAATCCACCTGCTGCAACGTACCACCCGGTCATGACGGAAGCAAAGCGCGAGAAGGAGCTCAGGCTATGGAAAGAAGGTGTTTCCAGAGTGCTGACCAGGTAAGCTGGTCAGCCTTTAATCGCCTTGAGAATATCGAGAGCGTGGGTCTTTACAGATACTTTGTCAAAGACATGCGTGACCTTACCAGTCTTGTCGATGACAAAAGTGGAGCGAAGAATGCCCATGTACTTTTTTCCGTACATTGACTTCTCAGCCCAAACACCAAAGGCTTCGGTGATTTTTCCTGTGTCGTCGTAGATTAAGGGAAAATTGAGGTCGTGGTCGGCGATGAATTTTTTGTGCGCTTTCTCGTTATCCCTGGAACAGCCAACTACAAGCAATCCGGCTTTCTTTAGAGCGGTGCTGTTGTCGCGAAAACAAATCGCTTCGGTTGTACAGCCTGGCGTATTGTCTTTAGGATAGAAATAAAGAACAAGAGTCTTTTCTTTATAAAGATCCGACAGCTTAATTTTTCTTGGCTCCCCATCGCCGACCAGAATGCCAGTCAGCGAAGCGGGAACTTTCTTTCCGGTTCCGAGCATCAGCCGAGTTTGCTCAGAATACCTTTTTCCTCGAGGTACTTGTAGAAGTTGTCACGGTTTTTTGGCTTGTATTTCGCACCGCTGTCTTTCTTCCAAGCCCGGCATGCATTCTGCATTTTGTCCACGTTTTCTTTTGACGTGCCTTTCTTGAAGTGCTTCAGCACTGTTACCATTTCGTGTTCTTGTTCACATGCAACCAAATGTTTGTCTGCCATTAAAGTCCCCCAGCGAGATTTTCGCGACGGCTGCAGTTTGCAGCAGCGCCGTCAATTGCTTTTGTGTCTGTGCTGATTCTGGCCTGGAGCCTCAAGCGCCAGATTGGCGTCATTCCGGATTTCGACCGCCAGACATATTGCGCGTTCGCATATTCTTCGGATTCGCATAAGCTCCCGTTCGTCGGCGTTATCAGCGATTGGGCTTACGTGCAGAAATATTACAGGGATCTGAGGTCTCAAAGCAAGACTGAGGAAATAGGTGTAGTTGCACAAGTAGTCTCCTGGATCATCTTCGATCGAAATTCCCCTTATTCCATGCAATGCACCTGCGAGCTTTTCCGCTGCCGGCGACCGTTGGACTGATGGTAAAGCCGGGTCGATCATGCGGTTTTCCGGCTCTCCTCGCCGCTGATTACGGGCAGCCGTTTCCAAGGTGACCGGTTTGGATTTGCCCTCGCCCGTAAGAACAACCAGATCGGGTTTCCACTTTTGCAGCCGACTAAACAGTCGCGGCCATGCCGTGTCAAAACTGACCGGAAGGAGAATTTTTTGGCATGCTATCCGCTCGGAAGGCAATAGCCTGTGAAGCTGCATCTTTCGTAACAGGTCTGCCGATGTATTCCGGCGGCGATCGCCAAAGGGTTCAAAAGCAGATACCAAGAGGCGCAAGGGATCCCATCCGGTCTGCGGTAGTCTCAAGCTGTCAATGAAATGTCATCAAAAAGTTGACGATCCTGCTTGCTCTGTTTATTTTATCAGATATGAAAAAATACTTAGTATATCTATTGGCCGCAACGGCGGTTGCCAACTGCGGTCCGAAAATCGATTACAATGAGGTGCGTAACCGCGCTAAATCAGCCATCGGCACACTTCCTGACAAGATGCCGGGCAGCGAAAAAGACACCCCTGAGTTGATTGCGCTCGGCAAAATGCTCTACAACGAGCGTCGGCTGTCTGTGAATGACACACAGTCCTGTGCCAGTTGCCATGTTCTCGAAGGCAAGAAGGGCGGAGTGGATAACCAGAAATTCAGTTCTGGTGCAAAAGGCGCATTGGGCGGTCGAAACGCGCCAACTACGCTCAATGCTGGTTTTCATTTTGCGCAGTTTTGGGATGGCCGCGCGGCCACACTCTCTGATCAGGCAAAAGGTCCTATCCTGAACCCAGTCGAGATGGGAATGCCTTCTGAAAAGGCTGTTGTGGACAAAATTTCAAAAATTGAAGAATATAAGACCGCATTTGCCAAGGCCTTCCCAGGGGCGAAAAATCCGATTACATACCAGAACATCGCCGACGCGATTGCAGCGTTTGAGCGGACATTGATTACTCACGATCGCTTCGACGACTTCCTGAATGGCAATGACAAGGCGCTGACAAAAGAAGAAATCCTTGGTTTGCAGACGTTTATGAATCAAGGTTGCACGACCTGCCACATTGGGCCATTGCTCGGCGGCAACAGCTACCGTAAGATGGGTCAGGCGCGTCCTTATGAGAACACGAAAGACCTCGGCCGCTATGAAGTAACCAAGAAAGAAGAAGACAAGTTTTTCTTCAAAGTTCCTTCACTGCGAAATGTAGCGCTGACTGAGCCCTATTTCCACGACGGCGGAGCTGCGACACTAACCGAAGCGGTTGCCAAAATGGCTTACCTGCAGCTTGGTAAAGAGCTCTCTGAACAGGATGTCGCCTCGATTGTGGCATTCCTGAAGTCTCTGACAGACAAAGACCGCCTGTAAACTGAGGGAGTGCCTGTGCAAAACGGGCATTCTGGTCAAAAGCCGGCGATATCAGGTCGATAATAAGACTGATGTCAGCCGGCTATGTATTTCCTCCATCGCAGGTACAAAAATCGCGTCGCTCAGCGAACGCTCCCTGGTGGGAAGATCTCGTAACTTTCCTGCTTTACGGACTGATAATTCTCAGCGCTAATGCGCTGTCGGCAGCGCCCCCTGTCAGTGTCGATAATGACTATAAAGATGCCTTGAACCTCTACGAGCGGCGCGACATAGCCTCAAGACAAAAAGCCATACAGATACTCGAACGCAATCTTGAAGCCAATGCAGAGCATGTGGATACACAGGCGCTTATCGCCTTTGCCTACGCGCACGAGGCATACCTGATGCAGCAGATCGGCGAACATTCAACAGATTACCTTGCATCGGCAGAAGCTTTCGCCAAAACAGTGCTCGCTAAACAACCCACGAATACGCTCGCAAAAAAAACAGTCATTTTTCTTCATCTGGTTGGCGGCCTGCAGCTCGATGCTTCCAGGCTGATGGCAAAGGAAATGACGGAAAAGGAAACCGACGCAGATATGTGGTATATGCAAGCGTTGCTTACTGAGGGTGATAAATCAAAGCGGGCGCTTACCCGCGCCCTCGAGCTGAAGCCAAATCATGTCTGGATCTACTCAGACATGGCTTTCCGCGCCATACAGCTAAACGATCTGCCACTCGCAGAGAAGTGGATAGCTGCGCTTGAAGCACGCGTTCCGGGTATTGCTGATATCGATCTGTTAAAGGCTGTCGTGGCCGCACAGAAGAAGAATCGCAAAGAAATCCAAATGCATTGGTCTGCTTTCACCGCTAAAGCTCCTCAATCGCCCATCATGTCGCGGCTGATGGACAAAATGTTAAAGAGTCAGTCGTCACCTTAGCGCCAGACCGTCGCGAACGTCGGGCGCTGCCACAAGTATATCGGCAAGAAGCTGCTGCCGTTCGCATTCGCTGAAGCTCGCCCGGATAGACCACCGGTGTTTCAGCGTATCGCCATCGAGGATAGGATCTTTCAGCAGTGTGCAGGCGCCAGTGAAAGCTAGTGCCTTAGCCAGTGGTTCTGAAACGGGGTAGGGGAGCACCTTCCAGCTGGTATCAAGATAAAGGTGCGCCAGTTCATGGCGAAGCAAAGCATCACTGTCTTTCCGCAGAATTATTCGGTGCCTGCGACGATCGAGAGCCGATTGCATGCCTGCCCCGTTCTTCAATTCTGCAAAATAGCTACGGCCAAAGCAAAGCGAAATACCGCGCGGCATGGGTGCTAAGGCGAACTTATTGGAAAATTCACTCCATGTGCGCAGCGCCCCTGCGTGTTGCTCAAGCCTGACGCAGCGGGCAAAAGCCGCCTGCGATGCGGTGAGGCTAAATATCAAACCGATTGCGAGTCTCACAATTGGGGCAGGTGATCGTAACTTCGCCCTTGACGCGAGAGTTTCCGCCCTTGTCGACGAGTTTGCCTACTGCGGTAAACTGAAAATCCAGGCCTTCAGGATGGTAGTTACCCTTGCCGTACTTTGCAGTGCCTTCCATGACAAAACCGCAGGCATGACATTTCACTTTCAGTCTGATCTTTTCAGCCATGGCACACCTTAGTTGTTAAAGAAAATTCTGTAGGGCGAAGATGCCATGTCATTCAGTTTTTCGTTCGCGTACCGCGCATAATCCAGCAGCAAGAGGTAGATTGTCTCTTCGTGCAGCAAGCGTGCGCTAAAGCTTTCGCTGTCATAGGCAACGCTTTGCTCCAGCTTTGCCATGTTGGCCTTAATTTTGGGCAGGTTCTTGTTGAGGTCATAGACGAGATATTCGCTGACATCATTCACGCGCGAAAGCATCGTGTAGAGGTCCTGGCTCGTAGTATTGACTACTCCAAAGAAGTTGTTCATCAAACCGGTCGCGTTGCGAACTACAGCTCGCGCAGCATGACGCTGCACATAGGGGATGCGCTTAATGTCAGAAATAGTCTTCTTCAGCTGTTGCAGGCGCTTCTCGAGGATGCTCAGATTACCGCCCTCTGATTTGATTGCATCGTAGTACTGCTGGAACATGATCGACGAATTGATAATCTTTTCCAGCGGCATCGATTTGCCCTGTGCGTGGTAGAGCTCAGTGACGCTTGTCGGCACAATCTCTATGTTGATGAACTTCGCTCCAAAGTAACCCCACGAACTTAAAGCAGCCCGACTGCCAAATGTCGGTATGGGGAAGTCATCCCGAATCTTTGCGCCAATAGTGTGGCCCGAGAGCCCCGAGCTGATGTACTCCACTTCGCCAATTTCAAGTGCCCCCTGGTAGCGGATCTTTGTTCCCGGGCGGATGTCTTCCACAAAGGGAGCGTAAAAAGACATCCGGTAATAGCCGAAGGAGCGAACGAGTGAACGTGTGCCGAAGTAACCGAGAAACAGCACGAAGAACATTAGGACCGAGAAACCTATGAGTATGGTGAGCCGGTCAGGTCGCCTGATAGAATCCCAGAATTGCAGCCATTCAGCGGCGGAGGTTCTTTTTATCTCTGATTTTGTGAGCATAACGATTCAGTATCGCCGGGGCTGCCATTGCCGCAACTGAGCCAGTTTTTTCCCGTTCATAGCAGAGCAACAGGATTTTTTCTTTGCTGGACAAATGCTCCAGGACAAGCAGGGCGATTCCATAAGGTTTTTTGCCGCTCTCAACCGTCCCTGTTTTACCGATCAAAATGCGAAACTCGGATTGTTTCTGCATTTTGCGGCATAATTCTCCAAGGGTGCCTCGGCAGATACCTCCCAGTGCGTCGCGAATGGCGATCGCGTGGGAGCTCCCACTGTCTGCCGACAGCAGCAGTGTCTGGTACATCTTCACCAGGCGTTCTGCTTCAATGCCGCTGTCGAGATCAAACCCATATACATTAACTGGCTTGCGGATCGGCAGTGTGGCGGGCCAGTCGAAGCGACTATTCAGCCATGCCTGATAGTCGGCAAGGTCGCGCCCGGCAAAAAGCGAGAGGAAATAGTAGTTACAGCTTTGTACAAGCGCTGCGGCCAGGTTGACCTGACCATGACCCTGCGGGGTCCAGCAACGCAGGCCCTCGTGGCGCTTTCTTTCGGGGGGGCAGAATACGGTGTTTTCTGCTTTATGCCCCTTTTCGAGCAGATACCACGCCGCGAAGGGCTTCAGAAGCGATCCCACCGGTGCTTCAATATCTGCGTTAGCTTGCGAGATTGTCGTATAACCGTTGTCACGTAGCGCAACAAGCAAGTGTGAGCGCTTTTTCGCAACAGCAAGAGTAGGGCTGGCTGCGACAAATAGCAACAGAACCATATTTAGATTTACGGCGACTTTAAATTTGAGCAACCTCACGCGGACAATGGAACGCACTGCAGTCAGGGCGGAAAGAGAAGCGCTCACCCTGAAGGTGAACGAAATCTTCCACAGCATCCAGGGCGAAGGCACGTATGCGCTGCATCCCTGCATCTTCATCCGTTTATCGGGTTGCAATCTGCGCTGCGTCTGGTGCGATACCACTTATTCCTTCTATGAAGGTAATCCGCAATCTTTGGCAGAAATTCTCGCCCACATAGCGCCCTGGCAGTCGCAGCTGGTAGAAATCACTGGGGGAGAACCGCTGTTGCAGCGCAATGTTTACGCCTTGATGGAGCTCCTGTACGAGTCGGGCAGAAAGGTGCTACTCGAGACATCTGGCTCGATACTCATCGACAAGGTTCCCGAATTTGTTCATATCATCCTGGATATGAAAGCTCCCGCTTCTGGCGAAAGCGAAGCGAATAAGTATGACAACCTGGCTCTGCTGAAACCTTCGGACGATTTGAAGATCGTCATAGCCAATCATGCCGATTTCTCTTTTGCCGTCGACCTGGTCTCGGCAAATGCACTCGCCAGTAAATTATTGCGCCCGGTAATACTACAGCCGGTTTTTGGCGAGCTTGCGCCTGCAGAACTGGGCGAATGGATAAAAGACTCAAAGATTCCCTTTCGCCTCGGGTTGCAGCTGCACAAAGTTATTTATGATCCCAGCCTGAGGGCTGTCTGACACAACGCGGGCACTATTATGGTAATTGAAAAAGAATTTGTCTTCGATGCGGCGCACTTCTTGCCGCTGGTGGCTTTAGATCACAAATGTCGTCGTATGCATGGTCATACCTACAAGGTTGTGGTCGGCGTCGAAGGCGAAGCAGGTTCACAGGGCTGGATCATGGATTTCGCCGACATCAGCGCGGTCATTAAACCTATATTGAAACAGGTTGATCACACATTACTCAATGCAGTCCCCGGGCTGGAAAATCCGACAGCAGAGAATATCGCGCAGTGGCTCTATGAAAAAAGCAGGAAAGAACTACCGG
The DNA here is from genome assembly GCA_964408405.1 of uncultured Turneriella sp. Classification (GTDB taxonomy): domain Bacteria; phylum Spirochaetota; class Leptospiria; order Turneriellales; family Turneriellaceae; genus Turneriella. The sequence continues at coordinate 7,857 of CAYOZO010000037.1, read as the reverse complement.
CCGTGAGCTACATCGTCGTCCAGGAGGGTGTCGCCTCGCGCGTCATTTACCCGCGCCGATGAACCGGGAAAAAGCCATTGTACTTCTTTCAGGCGGCCTGGATTCCGCCACCTGCCTCTATAAAGCCAAAGGGCAGGGGTATGACCCTGTTGCGCTCTCCTTTGACTACGGCCAGCGGCACAAAGCAGAGTTGCAGGCGGCAAAGCGCATGGCGGCTCACCTGGGCATTGAGCACCGGGTTATCGCCGTAGATCTGCGCAAAATTGGCGGTTCCGCGCTGACAGCAGATATCGCCGTACCGAAAGGCGGCGAGCACCTCAAAGCAGAGGGAGTAATTCCGGTGACGTATGTGCCGGTACGCAATCTCATTTTTCTCTCGCTTGCCTATGCGCTCGCAGAATCCTCTGGCGCCTCTGCCATCTACATTGGCGTCAATGCGATTGACTACTCCGGATACCCTGACTGCCGCCCTGACTTTATTGAGTCATTCTCGCGCACAGCCGCGTTGGCCTCTAAGGCAGGCCGCAAAGGCAAGGGAGCCGACATCGTAACGCCGCTTATTTCACTCTCGAAAGCAGAGATCGCAGCAGAGGCGGTTCGCCTGGGAGTTCCTGTCGAACTCACCTGGTCGTGCTATGACCCGCAGGCAAGCGGTTCACTCCTCGCGCCGTGCCGCAACTGCGATGCGTGCATACTGCGCCGCGATGGCTTCATAGCCGCAGGCCTTGCCCTCAGCCCTGAAGAGATTTACGGTTCTCCGATAGAACGCGCATAAAGCGGCTTGCGGGAAATCCCATTACGTTGAAGTAACAACCCTCGAAGCGGCGGATACACGCCATGCCAAACGCATCCTGCGCGCCATAGCCACCAGCTTTGTCATAAGGTTGTGGTGAAGAAATGTACGATTCAACAGTCTCAGCACTGAGGATTTCAAAAAAAACGCGAGTTTCTTCAATAAACCGCAGACGCTCCCCCTTAGGGAAAACCAGTGCGACTGCGGTATAGACGATATGATCGCGCCCCGAAAGGCTCTGCAGCATCCACCGCGCGTGTTCTTTGTTGCGGGGTTTTTCAATAACTTCGCCGTCGAGAACCACAACCGTATCGGCGGCAACAGTCAGCCTGCCCGGCAGCGCGACGACCTCGGCCTTTTTTTCTGCCAGCAACAGGGTCTGCTCTGCAGCATCGGTGTGCCGAATCGATTCTTCATCGATTCTCGCCGGGCGAATTTCACACGTGAAGCCGAGCCGCTCGAGAATTTCGCGCCGCCGCGGCGACGAACTCGCGAGCAGCAGGGGAGTTTCAGTCAGCGCGCTAAACATAGTACCTTGCTATCGAATTGACGCTGCGATGAAGCACAAAGATCAAACCGGCATGGGTTATCTCGTTGCGGCAGGCATGTCAGGTTTTTTCGCAGTCTTCTTTGGTGCATTTGGATCGCATGTCCTGAGAGCGAGTTTAAGCGAAAAAGCCTTTTCGGTATTCCAAACGGCAAATGCCTACCATTTCTGGCATACGCTAGCGCTACTGGCCGTTGCGCTCGTGCGCATCGCCCGCCCGCAAAAATTTTTTACCGCATCTGCCATTGCCTTGCTGGTAGGGCTTTTTCTCTTTAGTGGCAGCCTCTACCTCTTTGCAATCTACCAGGTTCCCGTTTTTGCGCGCCTGGCCCCATTGGGGGGCAGTGCTTACATGCTGGGTTGGCTCTTCCTGGTTCTGGGTTGGGTGCGCGCCTTCGCGCGGAGCTCTGAATGATACCGAGGCCCAATCGACGGTTCCAGGCTCTTCATCAGGCGTAGTACGTTACGCTATACCCGACGAATATCCGATATTTACTTCCCATAAGTTATATTATGTCTCATTCAGGAGCAGGCCAAATTCGACGTTTTCTCACATTGTTCACACTTTGAACTTCGCACACTCGTTCCAAACTCGACGTGCCCTCGTTCACTCGATGCAGCTTGCCGCCTCCCAGCTTTAATTATGCTGATTTTCCCCGGCTAAATACCAACCAAGCAGCAAGGCATAACAATCCCCCTAGCAAGAACGGAAGCGGCAGCCAGACTGCATATAGACTAGTCGCTGCCACCGGTGCGGCAAAACGCGCCATAGCAGCCAACCCCTGCATGTTGCCCATCGTTTGGCCTTGCTCATTTTTTGGCGCATTAAGCGAGGCGTACGCATTCAGCGATGGCGTTCCAAAACCCAAGGCCAGAGACATGAGCACCAGCACAGCTGACAGCAATACAGTTTTACATGCCACGCCGAAAATTTGGCCACACTCAAGACCTCCGACCCAGGGTAAAATGCCCATACCCATGGCCGAACCGAGCAAGCCTATCTTCACCCAGTCCGCAGGCGGCCTGCGCTTTTCTAGTCGGCGGTAAATTCCACCCTGTACCAGTGCCAGCAATATGCCCTGAAAACCAAAGAAATAATAAGTTTCCTTTAGATTGAAGCCGTACTGGCGCTGCAGAATCCAGGCGAAGAGGACCTCGAAACTAACAAAACTTAACTGCGACAAGAGCTGCGTCGCATACGTGGCGCTCTGGGGTGGCCGGAAAACCGAACGCAGTCCTGCAAGAACGCCGCCCTTCTCTATTGATTCACGAGCGACACCAAAGTGATTAAATACAATCAATAAAACCGAGATCACCGCCAGAAGTAACGGTACAACTCCGATCTGCCAATATGGATTAATATTAATCATATTAAATTGATCAATATTGATCATCAAGCCGCCGATAAATGGTCCCAGAACAAAACCCATGCCGATGCAGGCACCCAGCAAACCCATCGCCCGTGGCCGCTCCGCTGGTGCCGTGTTGTCGGCAAGAATACTCTGCGCAATGGCGATATTCCCGCCAGTTATTCCGCTCAGCAGCCTGCCTAACAGGAATGGCCAGTAAGAGCTTGAGAGTATCCAGACTACATAACTCAGAAGATTGCCGATCGCCGAAACCAGGAACACGGGTTTACGCCCATAAATGTCGGATAGCCGCCCTAAAATCGGGGCGCTGATCATCTGCGAGCCAGAATACGCGGCCATCAGTAATCCCATGAATATCTCTGGCGAAGGCCAGCTAAACCCCGAGTTCCTCACCAAGGCTGTTGTCAGATCCCGGATTGCCGGAATCATAACCCCAAAGCCCAGCATATCCAAGAACACCACTAAATACACGGTAAAAAAGCCAGCTTTGTTCACTCATTCACTTGCGAAAACGGACTCAGGCGGTCAAAAAACCTTGCAAAATGGCCTTGACGAGCCATATTCTATATAGAATATTCTAAATCGAATATGAAAGCCGCTTCAGACTTACGCCTATTGGCCCTAGCTGTCATTCAACACAACCCAGGCGCAAACCTCACACGCTATCAAGTTATGACTAAGATTAATCATTTAATATCTGAGATCACGCCACCCTACTCTCCTGGCGCCGTTTACCATGAACTCAAGCTTCTCCAGAGGGAAAAAATGATTATTATTGATCATATATCTAAGGTTAGCATAACAGAACCTGGAACTATCTTTCTTCGCGAAACCCTGCTCAGCGCACCAATACCTAGCCCACTGCTCTCCTCGCTGATCAGAATTGCCGCGACCTTAATGCTAAATAATGAGACAGACAAACTCGAGGGGCTCAAGAAGTGCCAAATAGAGTTGATTAAATACAGTCAGATATCGGCAAGTAGCGAGCGACGAAAACAGTACAAATATGACTCGCCAATAATTGAGCTTACACAATTAGTCTTTGCCATCCGTAAATCTGTCTCATCATTTGTCGCTGGATTATAATCGAACAAATTTCGGCTGATCTATAGAGATTGTGTCTATTGCTGAGGAGAAAAGTTTATGGCGCCCATTTCTTGGTCGTGGATGATGGCCCTGTTAAGAGGCACTAAAATCTCCAGGCCTGCCGGATGGATTTTCGACCTAATATAGACATTTTGACCAAATATCATCACCTCAAGGGGCTGTACGAGGGCACGCTGGGGTAACCCGTTTCGATCAAAAAAATCGACCTTTAGTATGGCTTCCTGCCGTATTTTTCCGTTAAAATAGTGCTCGATCTGGTCAAAGTTCTTAGGAAAGAGAATTTCATATTTTTCCGTCTTCCGTTGCCATCTGCGTATGCGCTGGAATTTTGTCTTTGAAGTGAAAATATCTGGTTCGCTCAATAAGAGATTCGTGAAGGCCAGAGCCGTTGCGCGTGCATCAGCCAGCGCGCGGTGCGCCTGCCCTGTTTCGATTCCCAGTTCTTTCTTGATGGACTGCAGTGAATGCGACACACGCTCGCTGCGCAACTTGCGCGACAGTTGCAGGTGATCATAGTAACTGCGGTTGGGCCATGGCCGTTTGACAGAACTAAATGCCTGTTTGAGAAAAGCCAGGTCAAAGGGAGCATTATGAAAAACCCAGCTGCCTTCGGTCATAAATTGCATAAACGCAGTCACTCCCTCTTCGAGCGATACGGCATTAGTCGCAAGTTCCTCGGCGCTTATCTGGTGAATTGCCCGGGCCTTGGGGTCCATCTTGCGTTCAGGCCTAATGAGAATCGAGAAATCGCGCTCCAAGCCATCGAGCGTAAACGCGACGGCGCCTATTTCGATGATTTCGTGCCTGTATGGATTAAGCCCGGTGGTTTCGAGATCGATTGCCACGAAGCGCAATTCGTGCGCCCACTGCTCCATGCGCCAGCAGTGTTGTGCCCTTTACCGGGTCGATAGGAAAATGCTTTGCGGAGAGCGAAAATTCAACGCTGGTAACAGAGCCTATCCCTGAAGCCGTCTGGCATGCCCTGAGGGAGTTATTAATTAATACTTCTCTGCTCTCTGTCAAGCTACCACTGTGGCCATCCGCCCAGCCTTGGCCGTCCTGGTGCGGCTTAACCACGCGATCCACGGGGCTTCTTGCAAATTCCAGCCAAGTAGTCCTTTCACAGCTTGCAACTGGGCAGGTCGCCCAGGTCGTAAAAAACCGACCCTGTTTATAGTGCGATGCACAAAAAATTTCCCAACAACGCTCTGAGACTACTACTGGGTCTGTCAACCCTCTAAAGTAACCATCGACAGATAGCAGATGAGATACAATTCTCAAGGGAGATTCGACTTCAGGCCGCTGCTCCAGCAGGGGCATAGGCTGGGCATTCTTCGCCAACGGTATGCCTCCTGCTGGTGATCGGTTTGGCTTCCCCTGGATAAGCTTTTTCTGCCCCCGCTCAAATGGAAAACTGCGGGAAAACTGGTTTTGCCGGGGGTGCTTTTGTGCAAGGGCGTATCTGACCTGCTTTACAAGGGATTTTCCCAGGCTTAGGGCTGATGCCTTGAGTACTGCGGTAAATCCCCCTGTTTTTTTATGCTTTAAACTCTTGCCTTTTGGGACGATATGCAGATTAGGGGAAAGCTGGTCTGCCGCTGGCGCGCTAGCGCATAAGCCGGCCGTGCCGGCTGTGAGCGCCAGAGCTAGAAGGACTCCGCGTATGGTGCGCCTAAAGAGCACGGACAATCATCCATGAAAGGCTCAAAAGGTCAATAAAAATTGTATATTTTTTATACTATTTGATTATGTCGTATGCGGTTTTTGAGGCCTATGCCGCAATCTGCGACGAGGGAATATCTTTCAGCACTTGGAAGACATCGCGCAGAAAGCCGGCAAAGGTTAGATTCTTGTCGAGGAGTGCAAATTTTCTCTGGAACTCACAGGTGGCAATCAGGCTGGAGAGCACGACTCGTTTATATGTCTGGTGCTTTCTCTGCCAGGACTTAACTCGAGAAAAATCTGAGGTCAGTAAGGCCTGCACTCCATCGTAATAGTCTAAAAGATCTGCAAGTTGCTCCGTGTGTGGCTCAAGCTCCGGGCTGCTCGGCGCGGACTTGTACATTTTTTCAAGAAATGAAATGATAATTTCGACTTCAGACGGTTTTACACGGGTAAACATCGGTATCGAATACATCTTGCGCCATTCGAGGGAGCGCAGAAAGTAGCGCGCTGCAAATACCGGGTTTTGCGATATCGCATCGTCTTTCAGATCTTCGACGAGATCGACGGCACGCGCCCTGCCCTGCTCTTCAATTTTCTCCCGCTCGACTCGAATCTTCATGAAATCCTCGGGCTTGAAAACGATGAGCCGCGAGCGCGGGTATTTCGCCTTGATGCGCATGATATTCTGCCGCGGAATACCCTGGTCAGTAATAAAGTACCGCCGGCCGTCGCCAATCGCGGGCAACACATTCGGCCAATAGCCGGAAAAATGGAAAGCCAACCCAGGTAAAAAATCCAACCCTTCGTACTCCTGCGGAATGCGCATGAACCTCTTATCCGACTCTTCGCCGTATTCGAACGGTATCTTCACAAATCCGCGCTCCATAGGAAAAAAAATCAGCGGCGAATCTGAGCGAGTCTGTATCCGGAAGTTTTCTCCGAGAAAAACCGCGTGCAGCATCGGGTGAATCTGGGACTCTAGACCGGCGTGCCACCAGGACTGTGGCTTGCCATCGCGAAACGCAAGAAATGTGCCATTGCGCATATTGACGCGCAACAGATACCCCTCAGGGGTATTATACTCAACGTAGTCGTCTCTTCTCACCTGCGCCTGTCGGGGCGCTTAAGGAGCACCCTCGTCTTCAGTATCGGCATCTGCCGAGGCATAACTTTCGAGTTGGTATTTGCGGAGCTTATGCTGTAACGAGCCACGCGACACCTTGAGCAGCCGGGCAATCTTGTGCTGTGACCGCCCTACCCTGGCGTGCGCCTGGCGGATTGCCTCTTTTTCAAATTCGGCAATAACCCCACGCAGACCACTACCCTCCTCGAGAATGGAGCCCACAGAGAGCTGTGCGCCCATCAGCGTACGCTGCTTGAGAAACTCCAGATTTGCGGCTTGCCGCACCCTCGCCTCGCCATAGAACGCCTTCCAGAAATCGACAATATCCTTAACCTCTGATTGACTCCGCCGGGTGACTGGAGCAAGATGGAACCGCCGGTCGGCAACCATTTCCGCAAATGACGAAGACAAAATCGTTTTCGCCCTCAACATACCGACGTCATAGGCCGTGGCCGCCCAGAGCCGCGCGCCAGCAGCCACACTCCTGAGAATGCGTTGCTGCACATCCGTTTCCAGCATCGCCAGCTCAGGAATAATCCAAATGTCCCCTGTGGGAGTTACCCAATGGTTCAGTGATTGTGGCTCCAATTCAGCAAGTCGACCCGCATGCAGAAGCGACACCCCCTGCAGGATTGTTCGCTTACCCACGCCAGGTTGGCCATTCACCAACAACACCTGGCCTGGATCTGCAATCAACTGATTAACCTCCACTGAGCCTGAAATAATAAAAGGGCATAGGCTAGGTCTGCTATCGAAGCTTGCTGCTTCATAATGAAGTAACAGACTCCATTGGTCGGCAACCGCCTGTGGCAATTCAACACCTGCGCAGAGCGAAAGAGAGAAGCCTGACCCAGACCCCCATCGAAAGATCTCGGCGGCACTGACATCCTTAGGGGCAACCAGTTGGCCCAGCCGACCATCCACCGCAAGAATCTTGTCCGAATACCGAAGCAGTAGATACCAATACTCGCTCGAGGCGGCAAAATAATCGCGCCACAAACCCCAGATACCCAACTGCCGATATTTGGACCATGCGTCCATAACTCCAGCGGCTTAATTTTAATCGTACGTCAATCAATATACATTTCTTTGTAGCGATGGTATTGCAAGACAACCGCACCCACCAGAAAACCCACGAAACCAAAATGCTGGACACACTCCAGACCAGGCCCGAATGTCGGACATCCGACAGTAGGCCTAGGTCTGTGCAGGACACTTGAACCGGATTGTGCAGAAACCCGGACGGCCTGCC